>JAABSQ010000048.1 GCA_011390315.1 Desulfobacteraceae bacterium | reverse complement strand
CGGCGACGGAGCGGACTTGCACACCGATTTAAAACCGGCCCGGGAAAATACTCGGCCCCCGCAGAAGCATCGGAAAGCCCCAAATCAAAAGCGGCCGATTGCGGCGTCAAGAGAAGTCGGCCCCGGGGAAATTCTCCCCATGGAAGACGACGAGTTCAAAGAATTCTGAGGCTGTCCCCTGATTCCATCAGGGCGGCCGGCGGCTAATCGGCCGGAATCAAACGGGTCAGCAAGGATTTCAGCTCCTCCATATGGTAGGGTTTGAGGATGGCCGCGTCAAACCCGAAGGGCCGACAGTTCTTCATCACCGGATCATTGGGATACCCGCTGGAGGCGATGGCTTTCACTCCGGGGTCCACCGATTTGAGGAGTGAAATCGTATCCCGCCCGCCGATGCCGCCGGGGATGATCAGATTCAGGATCACCAGATCGAAAAGCGTGCCCGCCTGTTTGGCCGCCGTAAACCGTTCCAGGGCCGAATCCCCGTCTTTCACCGCCTCGCCCTGATAGCCGAATCTTTCCACCATTTTAATCAACAGGTTTCGAATCATTTCTTCATCATCCATGATCAGGATTTTCCCTTTTCCTTTTTCAGATGACCGCCAGTGGGATTCGAATTCCCGCAGTTGATCCTTTGCGGCGGCCGCGCCGGCGGTGGGTTTGGGCGTGGCGGCGGGAATGTATAGATAAAAGGTGGTTCCCGCCCCCGGGGTGGAGGAGACGGTGATCAGGCCGCCGTGGCGTTTCAGAATGGCGAAGGTCACCGCCAGACCCAGCCCCATTCCTTTCTGGGTCCCCCTTTCCTTGGTGGAGAAATAAGGATCGAAAATCCGGGGAAGATGCTCTTCGGGAATTCCGCTTCCCTGGTCCCGGACCGAAATCTTGACGTATTTTCCTTCCGAAAGCGGAAGGTCCTGGATTCGTTCCCGGGAAACCAGATCCAGGTTCTCCGCTCGAATGGTGATGACCCCGCCGTCGGTCATCGATTCCCGGGCATTGATGATCACGTTTTTTAATGCCTTTTCGATCTGGTTCGCATCGATTTCAACCGGCCACAGGGAATCGGCGATATCCAGACGAAACTCATCGGCATCCCCGGCGATCATAAGAAGATCGGCGGCTTTCTGAATCAGCGGTAGAATGGAACCGATTTTTTTAACGGAGGGGATGTTATTGGAGAAGGTGACCAGTTGGCGGGTCAGCTCTCGAGCCCGCAGGGCCGCCTCTTCGGCTTCGGAAAGCGCCGCCCGGGCCGCATCATCCGGGTCGGCGAGCATTCGGGCCAGATCGATGTTGCCCATGATGATGGTGATCAAATTGTTGTAATCATGGGCGATGCCCCCGACCAGGGTGCTGACGGAATCGAGCTTGGCGCCCCGGAGCAGCTCCTGTTCCATGCGCCGCTCCATGGTCATATCCCGGTTGCTGGATCGTCGACCGAGGTATTCCCCTTGCGCATCGTAGACCGCCTGACAATAATGGCTGATCCAGCGGAGAGCGCCGTCTCGATGCCGGATTCGAAACCGAATGTGACCCACCGGCCCCGGTTTTTCTCCTTCCCGAATATGGCGGCTGACGGTTTCGTGATCTTCGGGGTGAACGATCTCTTCTATAAAAAAGGGATTGTCATAGAAGTCATCGGGGGAATACCCGGTGATCCGTTCGCAGGAGGGCGACAGGTAGAGATATCGCCCGTCCGGACCGCGCCAGGTCTCCCAGTCGTAGGTGGATTCGGCCACGGTTCGAAAATGGTGTTCGCTTTTCCGAAGCGCCTTTTCCATTTTGGCCTTGTGGAGCGCCATGGAGATGGTGGTGTGAAGCTCCCGGGGCGCCACCGGTTTCACCAGATAGCCGTAAGGTTGAATGTCTTTGGCGCGGCTCAGAAAAGACTCATCGGAAAAGGCCGACATGAAGACCACCGGGGTGTTCCGGAGCCGGCGGATTTTTCCGGCGGTTTCGATGCCGTCCAGCTTCCCGCCCAATTGAATGTCCATCAACACCAGATCGGGAGAGGCCGCGTCGATACATTCCAGCGCTTCTTCGCCCGATCCGATTCGAGAGGTGACGGTATACCCCAGTGAACGCAGCGATTCGGCTAGGTCCGCGGCCAAGAGGGTTTCGTCTTCGACGATCATGATTTTAGAACTATGGGTCATGGGAATCTCCCTTTTTTTAGGCCGGGCCCATTCAGGGGCCGGAATTCATCCGTGAATATCCCGGCGATTGGCAATCCCCCCTTCCTTCCTTCGTCCCCTGTTTTTCCGTTCTTCGATCCTGACGCCTTACCGTAAAGAATCCCCCCACCCTTTTATCCATTATTGAGGAGTGGGATATGGAACCGAATTACATTCGTGTCGTTCAATTCAATAAAGGTATAAAGTTCATATGTGGATACAGAAATGTAATGAGTTGTTTCGATGAATACATTAATGAAAAGTCATACAAAATTGTAATGGTGATTCTTCTTCAAAGATGGCAAATTTTAATAAATAAATACAGATAATTAATAAATAAATATCTGAATAATTCTGTTTGGCATTCCTGTTGCTACCTTAGTCACCAGTACCGCGTCGTATGGTTTTGGACGTGCCGAAACAGGGCGCGATACAGAGAAGTGAACTCTACATCATTTTTATTGCGGAATTAAAGGAGAAATTCACAAATGAGGAAAGTCGCTATCTACGGAAAAGGCGGTATCGGAAAATCCACCACAACCCAGAACACCGTCGCCGGACTCTCCGAGGCGGGGCATAAGGTCATGGTCGTGGGATGCGACCCAAAAGCCGATTCCACCCGGCTGCTGCTCGGCGGGCTGGCCCAGCGGACGGTCCTGGATACCCTGCGGGAAGAAGGCGAGGATGTGGAATTGGAGGATGTGCGCAAAGCCGGATTTCAGGGCAGCCTCTGCGTCGAGTCGGGCGGGCCGGAGCCGGGTGTCGGCTGCGCCGGGCGCGGGATCATCACCTCCATCAACCTCCTGGAGCAGCTCGGGGCCTATGCCGAAAGCGAGGACCTCGACTATGTCTTCTATGACGTACTCGGAGACGTGGTCTGCGGCGGATTCGCCATGCCCATTCGGGAAGGCAAGGCCCAGGAGATCTATATCGTGGTCTCCGGGGAAATGATGGCCATGTACGCGGCCAACAACATCTGTAAAGGAATCGTCAAGTTCGCCGAGGCCGGCGGGGTTCGATTGGGGGGGCTGATCTGCAACAGCCGAAAGACCGACAACGAAAAAGAGCTGATCGAAGCCCTGGCCGACCGGCTGGGCACTCAGATGATCCATTTCGTACCCCGGGACAACATGGTTCAGCGCGCCGAACTCAACCGCCAGACGGTGATCGAGTATGATCCCAAGCACCCCCAGGCCGACGAATATCGGGCCCTCTCCAAAAAGATCGATGCCAATGACATGATGGTGGTTCCTACCCCTCTGGATATTGAAGAACTGGAAAAACTTTTGATTGATTACGGCATCGCCGCTTAGGAAGGAGAAATCCCCCATGATTATGATTCGATCCATCGTGAGACCCGAAAAAGTAGACAACGTATTGGCCGCCCTGATGGAGGCCGGGTTCCCCGGCGTCACCAAGATGTCGGTGGTGGGCCGCGGCAAGCAGCGGGGCATCAAAATCGGCGAGGTGACCTACGACGAGATTCCCAAAGAGATGCTCCTGACCGTGGTCAATGACGGGGACAAGGATTTCGCCGTCAAGACCATCATCAATGCCGCCCGGACCGGCGAAAAGGGGGCCTTCGGCGACGGCAAGATCTTCATCGTTCCGGTGCTGGAGTCTTATACGATCAGCTCGGGGATCAAGCAGAACGCCGACGGAGAAACCGAAGAGGTGGAGATATGAAAGAAGTCATGGCCATCGTTCGAATGAACAAGATGAACCAGACCAAGCGGGCCCTGTCCGAGGCGGGAATCTCCTCCATGACCGGCCGGGATGCCCTGGGCCGCGGAAAGGGGCTGGTGGACCTTCACCTGCTGGAGGGGGCGGAAAAGGGCTACGAAGAGGCCATCGCCCAGCTCGGCGAGAGCGGCCGCCTGATCCCGAAGCGGGCGCTTCTGATCGTGGTGCCGGACAAGCTGGTGGACAAAACCGTAAAAACCATCATCCGGGTCAACAAGACCGGCAAGCCGGGAGACGGCATGATTTTCGTGTTGCCGTGTCACGATGCGATTCGGGTGCGGACCGGCGAGCGCGGCAACGATGTTCTGGATGACGTTACCCATTGAGAATGAGACCTTCCAAGGAGTAAGGCATATGGCAAAGGCAGAAAAAGACCAGGAAATGGAAAAAGAAAAGATCAAACTCGAAGGGATGGACCCCGAAAAGCTCAAGGAGGAGATGCTTTCGAAGTATCCCACCAAGGTCGCCCGAAAGCGGGCCAAGGGAATCGTGGTCAACCGGGTCGAAGGGGAAAATGTACCCCAGATCCAGTCCAACGTACGCACCGTTCCCGGCCTCATCGGCCAGCGCGGCTGTTGCTATGCCGGGTGCAAGGGGGTGGTCCTGGGGCCCACCCGAGACATCGTCAACATCACCCACGGGCCCATCGGGTGCGGGTTCTACAGCTGGCTCACCCGGCGGAACCAGACCGACGCCTCCACCACCCCGGACGGCCACAACTTCATGCCCTACTGTTTTTCCACCGACATGCAGGATGAGGAGATCATCTTCGGCGGAGAAAAGAAGCTGAAGCAGGCCATTCAGGAGGCCTATGACATCTTTCACCCCAAGGCCATCGCGGTGTTCGCCACCTGTCCGGTGGGGCTGATCGGCGACGACATCCACTCGGTCTGCCGGGAGATGAAAAAGAAATTGGGAATCAACGTCTTCGGATTCTCCTGCGAGGGATACAAGGGGGTCAGCCAGTCGGCCGGCCACCATATCGCCAACAATGAAATCTTCAAGCATGTCATCGGCACGAATGACGAGGTGGATGAAGGCGAATACAAGGTCAACCTGCTCGGGGAGTACAATATCGGCGGCGACGCTTTCGAGATCGAGCGCTTGTTCGACAAGTGCGGGCTTCACCTGGTCTCCACCTTCAGCGGCAACTCCAGCTACGACAAGTTCGCCAAGGCCCATACCGCGGACCTCAACATGATCATGTGCCACCGGTCCATCAACTATGTGGCCGAGATGATGGAGACCAAATACGGCATTCCCTGGATCAAGGTCAACTTCATCGGGGCCGAAGCCACCGCCAAATCCCTTCGAAAGATCGCCCGATATTTCGATGACCCGAAGCTGATGGAGCGGGTGGAGGCGGTGATCGCGGAAGAAATGCCGGTCGTGGAACAGGCCCGGGACGAGATTCGGCCCCGCACTGAAGGCAAGCGGGCCATGATGTTCGTGGGCGGCTCCCGGGCCCACCACTACCAGGAACTTTTCAACGAACTGGGGATGACCACCCTCTCCGCCGGGTACGAGTTCGCCCACCGGGACGACTACGAAGGGCGGAAGGTGCTGCCCGAGATCAAGGTCGACGCCGACAGCCGAAACATCGAGGAGCTGAAGGTGGAGCCGGATGAAAAGCGATTTCGACCCAGAAAAACCCCGGAACAGCTGGCAAAGCTGACGGCTGAAAATCTGTTGGCCGATTACGAAGGCATGATGCCCCAGATGAAGGACGGTTCCATGGT
Source organism: Desulfobacteraceae bacterium (assembly GCA_011390315.1). Taxonomy (GTDB): domain Bacteria; phylum Desulfobacterota; class Desulfobacteria; order Desulfobacterales; family Desulfococcaceae; genus JAABSQ01. The sequence continues at coordinate 383 of JAABSQ010000048.1, read as the reverse complement.
GATCGACGACATCACCCAGTATGAAGCCGACTGGCTGATCGAGACCTTTCAACCCGATATCTTCTGCGCCGGTATCAAGGAAAAGTATGCGGTCCAGAAGCACGGCATTCCCATGAAGCAGCTCCACAGCTATGACTACGGCGGACCCTATGCCGGGTTTACCGGGGCGATCAATTTCTACAAAGAGATCGACCGCATGGTGCACAGCAGGATCTGGCGCTACATCAAGGCCCCCTGGCAGACAAACCCGGAACTGGCCGCCACTTACGCTTGGGACTGATAGCGTCTCAGGGACGCGAATTTAAAATAGAGGAGAAATAATAAAGCCATGCTGCTGAAACATACCCCCACAGAAGTTCATGAACGCAAAGCCTTGACCGTCA
>JAABSQ010000047.1 GCA_011390315.1 Desulfobacteraceae bacterium | reverse complement strand
CCTGGGCATCCACGGCTGTCTGCCCCACAGCCACGGGTCCCAGGGGTGCTACGCCTATCATCGGTCCACCCTGACCCGCCACTACAAAGAGCCGGTCATGGCCGCCACCAGCGCCTTCACCGAAGGGGCCTCGGTCTTCGGGGGGCAGGCCAACCTGCTCCAGGCTATCAACAATATGTTCACCGTCTATGACCCGGAGGTGATCGCGGTCCACACCACCTGCCTGTCGGAGACCATCGGGGACGATATTCCCCAGATCGCACGAAAGGCGCTGAACGACGGCAAGATTCCCGACGGCAAATACGTCATTCACGCCAGCACCCCCAGCTATGTGGGCTCCCATGTGACCGGCTACGCCAACATGGTCAAGGGAATGGTCGACTATTTCTCGGAGGCCGGCGAGCATAAATCCAAGGTGATCAACCTCATCCCCGGGTTCGTGGAACCCGCCGACATGGAGGAGATCAAACGCATCGCCGATGAAATGGGGATCAAGCACATCCTCTTTCCCGACACCTCCAAGGTCCTCAACGGCCCCATGACCGGGAAATTCAAGATGTATCCCGAGGGCGGGGTCACGGTGACCGACCTGAAGCGGACCGGCTCCAGCATGGGTACGGTGGCAATGGGCCGCATCGCAACCATGGCCGCGGCCCGGGCCCTGGACGCCAAGTGCAAGGTGCCCTGCGAGATCATCGACCTGCCCATCGGGCTTCACGCCACCGATCTGTTCGTGGATACCCTGCGGCGGATGGCAGGGGTCAATGTGCCCGATTCCATCAATTTCGAGCGGGGCCAGCTTCTGGACGTCATTTCCGACATGCACCAGTACTTCTACGGCAAGCGGGTCGGCCTGGTGGGTGATCCCGACCAGCTCCTGGCCCTGACCAAGTTTCTGGTCTCCATCGACATGGTTCCGGCCTATGCGGTCACCGGCACCCCGGCGGGCAAGAAATGGGTCAAGGCCATGGAGGACGCGACCGCCGATGTTCCCGGGGAGGTCAAGATCAAGTCGGCCGGCGACATGTTTCTGTTCCATCAGTGGATCAAAAACCGGCCGGTGGATCTGGTCATCGGCAACAGCTATGTCAAGTATATCGCCAAGGATGAAGACATCCCCTATGTGCGCCACGGCTTTCCCATTCTCGACCGGGTGGGCCACGGGTACTTCCCCACGGTGGGCTACAAGGGCGGGCTTCGGCTCCTGGAAAAAATTCTGGATGCGCTCATGGACCGTCAGGACCGGGACGCATCCGACATCGATTTCGAACTGGTGATGTAACCGGGCGGCGGTTTCCCCGCCGCTCTACGGATGAAAATATTATGTCGAACATACCCATACTCAAAGAACGCGAATCGCAGATTTATCGGAAGGGCCAATCCGGCGAGTTCAAGATGACCTGCGGCAAACACAGCCTGGCCGGCTCGGTCAGCCAGCGGGCCTGCGTCTTCTGCGGCTCCCGGGTGGTGCTCTATCCCATTGCGGACGCTCTACACCTGATCCACGGCCCCATCGGATGCGCCGCCTACACCTGGGACATTCGGGGGGCGCTCTCCTCGGGGCCGGCCCTTCATCGAATGAGTTTTTCCACCGATCTTCGGGAGAACGACGTCATCTTCGGGGGTGAGAAAAAGCTCTACAAGGCGCTCTCCGAGCTGATCGACGCCTACGGACCCAAGGCCGCCTTCGTCTACTCCACCTGCATCGTGGGGATTATCGGCGACGACGTAGCCGCTGTCTGCCGAAAGGCGGCCAAGGAAAAGGATATTCCGGTGCTGCCGGTCCACTCCGAAGGGTTCAAAGGGACCAAGAAGGACGGCTACCAGGCCGCCTGCAACGCTCTGTTCGAACTGGTGGGGCAGGGGAATACCGAGGACATCGGCCCCTACAGCATCAACATCCTGGGTGAGTTCAACATCGGCGGGGAGGCCTGGATCATCAGGAACTACTACGAACGGATGGGGGTCAAGGTGGTCTCGGTCATGACCGGGGACGGACGGGTGGACGAGGTCCGCCGGTCCCACGGGGCTTCTCTCAATGTGGTTCAGTGCTCCGGGGCGATGACCTTTCTGGCCGAGATGATGAAGGAGAAATACGGCATCCCCTACATTCGGGCCTCCTACTTCGGGCTGGAGGACATGTCCAAGGCGCTCTATGACGTGGCCGGTCATTTCGGGGACAACCCCGACATCATGGCCCGGACCCGGGAGATGGTCCGGGACGAGATCAACCGGATCTATCCCGAACTCCAGAAGATCAAGCAGGGGGTTCAGGGCAAAAAAGCGGCCATATACGTGGGCGGCGCCTTCAAGGCCTTCTCCCTGATCAAGGCGCTTCGGTATCTGGGCATGGACGTGGTTCTGGCCGGGTCCCAGACCGGCAACGACGCCGACTACGACATGCTTCGGGAGATGTGCGACGACGGGACTGTCATCCTGGATGACGCCAATCCCCTGGAGCTCTCCAAGTACATCATCGAAAAAAAGGCGGATCTTTTCATCGGCGGCGTCAAGGAACGGCCCATCGCCTACAAGATGGGGATCGGGTTCTGCGACCACAATCATGAACGGAAAACCCCCCTGGCGGGGTACATCGGTATGCTCAACTTCGCCGAGGAGGTCTATGCGTCGGTGGTCAGCCCGGTCTGGCGGTTTGCGCCGGCCCGGTCCCTCGGCCGTACGGAGGCGGCATCATGAAACAGACCACTCAGCCGGCGGCCTATACCGCCACTCAGAACGCCTGCAAGCTCTGCACCCCCCTGGGGGCCTCCCTGGTTTTCAAGGGAATCGAGAATGCGGTGCCCCTGCTCCACGGTTCCCAGGGATGCTCCACCTATATTCGGCGCTACCTGATCAGCCATTTCAAGGAGCCCGCCGACATCGCCTGCTCCAATTTCGCCGAGGAGACGGCCATCTTCGGGGGCGGGGCCAATCTCAAGATCGCCCTGGAAAATATCCGGCTTCAGTATGCCCCGGAGATGGTGGGGATCGCCACCACCTGCCTGTCGGAGACCATCGGGGACGATGTGCCGATGTTCATTCGGGAGTACCGTGAAATGTGCAGAGATCAGGAGATTCCGCCCCTGGTTCACGTCTCCACCCCCAGCTATCAGGGGACCCATATGGAAGGCTTTCACGGCGCGGTCAAGGCCACGGTGGAAACCCTGGCCACCGGAGAAAAAGCCGAGGTCCCCGGCATCAATCTCTTTCCGGGGATGCTTTCTCCGGCCGATCTTCGTCATCTCAAGGAGATCCTGGCCGATTTCGACAGCCCCTTCATGCTGCTGCCCGACTACTCCCAGACCCTGGACGGCGCGCTTTGGACCGAGTACCAGCGGATACCCCCCGGCGGCACCCCGGTGGCCGAAATTCGGCAGGCCGGCGGGGCCCGGGCAAGCATCGAATTCGGCCGGGTGCTGGCTTCTCAGAAGGAGAGCGCCGGCAGGTTTCTGGAAAAACGGTTCGGCGTTGTCAATCATGGGGTGGGGATTCCCATCGGCATCACCGAAACCGACCGGTTCTTTGAGGCCCTGGAGACGATCACCGGCCGTCCCACCCCGGACAAGTACCTCGAAGAACGGGGGCGGCTGGCCGACAGCTATGTGGACGGCCACAAATATGTGATCGAGGCCCGGGCCGGGGTCTACGGCGAAGAGGACCTGGTGGTGGGCCTGGTCGCCTTTCTGAGCGAAATCGGGGTGATTCCCGCCCTCTGCGCCACCGGCGGCAACAGCAGACGGTTTCGGGACCGCATCGCCGAGATCATTCCGGATCACGAACGAAAAGGCGTCACCATCATGGACAACGCCGATTTCGTGGAGATCGAGGCGGCCGCCGAAAAGATTCGCCCCGATTTTTTCATCGGCCACAGCAAGGGCTACACCCTCGCCCGGCGGCTGGATATTCCCCTGATCCGGGTCGGCTTTCCGGTCCATGACCGGATCGGCGGGGCCCGCATCCTTCATATCGGATACCGCGGGGCCCAGTCCCTCTTCGACCGGATCGCCAACACCCTGATCGAAAAACGACAAGACACCTCTTCGTGGGGTTACACATACATGTGAGGACGGAATACCATGAACCTTGACAATCATCCCTGCTTCAACGCGAAAGCGCACAAGGCCTACGGCCGGGTCCACCTGCCGGTGGCGCCCCGGTGCAACATCCAGTGCAAGTTCTGCAACCGGAAGTTCGACTGCGTCAACGAAAGCCGGCCCGGCGTCACCAGCGGGGTGCTGACCCCGCACCAGGCCATGGCCTACCTGGAAGAGGTCTTCCGCACCCGGGACAACATTTCGGTGGTGGGCATCGCCGGCCCCGGCGATCCCTTCGCCAATCCCGTCGAAACCATGGAAACCCTGCGCCGGGTCCGGGAAACCTACCCGGAGATGCTCCTCTGCGTGGCCACCAACGGTCTCGGGATCGGCCCTTATCTGGACGACTTGGCCGAGATTCAGGCGAGCCATGTCACCATCACCGTGAACGCCGTGGACCCGGACATTGCAGAGAAGATCTATTCCTGGGTCCGGTATGGCAAGCGGGTGCGCCGGGCCGGGGAAGGGGTGCGGATTCTTCTGGAAAAGCAGATCGAGGCCGTCCGCGGGCTGAAGGAACGGGGGATCACCGTCAAGGTCAACACCATTATCATTCCGGGCATCAACGACGATCACATCGAAGCGGTCGCCGAGAGGATGGCCGAGCTGGGGGTGGATATCCTCAACTGCGTCCCCTATTACCCCAATGCCGGGTCCGCCTTCGAGAAGATGGCCGAACCCGATGCCGAACTGGTGGAATCGGTGCGGAAGCGGGCCGGAAAGTACATCCCCCAGATGCGCCACTGCACCCGATGCCGGGCAGACGCGGTGGGCATTCTCGGCGAAACCCCCGATACCGCTTTGATGGCCACCCTGCGGGCCTGTGAATCCCTCTCCGAAACCCCGGACCGGCAGGCGACCGTGGACCCCGACCGCCCCCATGTGGCGGTGGCCAGCATGGAAGGGGTGCTGATCAATCAGCACCTGGGGGAGGCGGCCAAGCTGCTCATCTACGGAAAACAGGACGGGGTTATCACCCTGCTGGAGGCCCGGGACACCCCGGAGATCGGCGCCGGGTTTCAGCGGTGGGAGGCGATGGCCGAACTTCTGGGCGACTGCGGCACCCTGCTGGTGAGCGGGATCGGGGAGAACCCCCGGCGGACCCTCGCCGAAAAAGGCCTCGACATTCTGGAGGTGGAAGGGGTGATCGAGGAGGCGGTTCGCGCCGTGTTCGACGGCGGAAGCCTCAAACACCTGATCAAACGGGACATGACCGCCTGCCGCGCCGGCTGCTCCGGCACCGGCGCCGGCTGCGGATAAACATCAACCGGACAGCGGATTCGACAAACTGACATCGACATCATCAAGCACAAGGAGAAAACGAATGGACAAACCCACGCACCACATTTTCGTCTGCGCCAGTTTTCGGGCCGGCGGCGACCCCAAGGGAACCTGCCACAAAAAAGGATCTACCGATTATCTGCCCTATATCGAAAACGAAATCCTCGACCGCGGCCTCAACGCCCAGGTCACCAGCACCGGCTGCATGAAGGCCTGCGACTATGGGCCAGTCATGGCCGTCTACCCACAGGGCGTCTGGTACGGAAAGGTGGAATCCGAAGACGCCATCGACGAAATCCTCGACGCCGTCGAAGACGGCGAAATAGCCGAGTCATACCTCCTGACGTGATGATTCCCCTCTAATCGTCAGACCCGGCACACCACCGTCAACCCCTCGGTGGTGTGCCTTTTCTATTCCATTCCCGGTCGGGTCACATTTCCCGGGGGGTCGCATCAGCTCTTAAACCGAACCAGAACATCCCCGGTCTCCACCGCCTGGCCCACCGTCACCAGAACATCCTCAATCACCGCGTCCACCGGCGAGGCCACGCCGCTTTCCATTTTCATGGATTCAAGCACCACCAGATTCTGGCCCCGGAAGACGCGGTCGCCTTTTTTGAGCGGTACGTCCACCACCAGACCGGGCATGGGGCAGTGCAGCTCGTCGGCGGGCGGCAGCTCAAGTCGTCGGGGCATGTGTTTGAGAAGATCCCACTCTTTGGGGCTGTAAATCTCGAAATATCGTATGATGCCGCAAAAGGCGATCCAAAAAAAGGACCCCTCGATCCGAAGCCGAAACCGGTGAATGCGCCCGTCGATATTGAGCTTGAGCCTGCGGCGGTAGAATTCGAACTCGGGGGTTTCCACCGCGAATTTGTCTTTATCCACATGGATTTTCCACAGCCGCCCGGTTGAAGAACCTTCCAGCAGTACTTCAAATTCCTCGTTTTCAGTGCGGACGAAATACCGCTGTGAGTCGCGCCTGTTTTTCCCCGCGCCGATCCGGGATACCATGGGTCGAACCGACTCTCGAACGGCCATTTTGCGGACGTGGTAAATGAGCGCCGCGGCAAGGGCCGAGAGTTTCAAATTCCGCTCATCCACAGGAAGGGAGGGGCGGTCAGTTTCAAAATAGCGTTCGATAAAATCCGTAGAAAAATCCCCGTCGGCGAATTTGGGATGGCTCAGTACGCTGTTGACAAAATCGATGTTGGTCACCACGCCTTCGATATGGTAGCCGTTGAGCGCCTCCACCAGCCCGATCCGGGCCGTTTCTCTGTCTTTGCCGTAACTGATGGCCTTGGCCAGCATGGAATCGTAATAGACCCCGATCTTGCTTCCGGTCTGGACGCCGCTGTCCACCCGGATGGCCTTGCCCCGGGGTTCGGCATACCGGGTGATCATGCCGGTGGCCGGCATAAATCCTCGTTCCGAATCTTCGGCGCAGATGCGCGCCTCCATGGCCCAGCCCCTGAACTTCACCCCCGCCTGATCGAAGGGCAGCGGTTCGCCGGCGGCGATCCGAAGCTGCAGTTCGACCAGGTCCAGACCGGTCACCAATTCCGTGACCGGATGTTCCACCTGAAGCCGGGTGTTCATTTCCAGGAAATAGAACCCGCCGCCTGCATCCACCACGAATTCCACGGTGCCGGCGTTGATATAGCCCGCCTTTCGGGCAAGATCGCAGGCGGCTTTTCCCATGCGCTGCCGCAGTTCTTCAGATACGGCGGGGGACGGGGATTCTTCGATGATCTTTTGGTACCGGCGCTGAATCGAGCACTCTCTTTCCCCCAGAGAAACCACCTCTCCGTGTCCGTCGGCGAAGATCTGGATCTCAATATGCCGGGGCTGCTCGATATACTTTTCCATGAAAATCCTGCTGTCGCCGAAGGCTTTCTCGGTCTCCTGGCGGCTTGCCGCCAGTGCGTCCGCCATCTGATCCTTGCGGTTGACGATCCGCATGCCTTTGCCGCCCCCGCCTGCGGCCGGCTTGAGGAGCACCGGGTAGCCGATGCTTTCGGCCGCTGCAAGGGCTTCCTCCAGGTCTTTCAGGGCCTCTGCATGACCGGGTATGACGGGAACCCCTGCTTTTGCCGCCAGTTCTTTGGAGGCGATTTTGTCGCCCATCAGGGCGATGGCCGCTGCCGGCGGGCCGATGAATGCCAGGCCGGCCGCCTCCAGAGCTCGGGCGAACCGGGCGCTTTCCGACAGGAATCCATACCCGGGGTGAACGGCCCGGCATCCGGATGCCAGGGCGGCGGCAATGATTTTCTCGCCGTCGAGATAGGATTGTCGGGCAGGGGCCTCTCCGATGTATTCGGCATGATCGGCCAGCTGCCGGTGAAGACTGCGGCTGTCGGCATCTGAGTAGACCGCCGTGGTGGCGATGCCCAGCCGTTTGCAGGTGCGGATGATGCGCACGGCGATTTCGCCTCGGTTGGCGATCAGGATTTTTTCGAACATGGGTGACCTCACAGGGGGATGTTTCCGTGTTTTCGCTCCGGTCCTTCGGCTTCTTTGCCCTCGAGCACCTGAAGGGTGCGTATCAGTCGGTGGCGGGTATCTCTGGGGAAGATCACATCATCGATGTAGCCCCGTTGGGCTGCCAGAAAGGGGTTGGCGAAGGTATGCCGGTACTGGGCCATTTTTTCGTTCAGCACCGCTTCCGGATCCCGGGCGTCCCGAATCTCTTTGCGGTGGATGACCTCTGCCGCGCCTTTCGGCCCCATGACCGCGATTTCGGCCGTGGGCCAGGCGTAATTGACGTCGCAATGGATGTGTTTGGAATTCATGACCAGATAGGCGCCGCCGTATGCCTTTCGGACAATCACCGAGATGCGCGGCACCGTCGCCTCGGTAAAGGCGTAGAGCAGTTTGGCTCCGTGGCGGATAATGCCCCCGTGTTCCTGGTCGGGCCCCGGCATAAAGCCCGGAACGTCCACCAGCGCGACCAGGGGGATGTTGAAGGCGTCGCAGAAACGCACAAAACGCCCGGCCTTGTAGGATGCCTCGGTGTCGAGGACGCCGGCCAGCACGGCCGGCTGGTTGGCCACCAGCCCGACCGTCTGGCCGCCGAGCCGGCCGAAGCCGCAGATGATGTTGCGGGCGAATCCGGGCTGCACCTCCATGAATTCGGCGCCGTCCAGGATGCTGTGGATCAGCACGTTCATGTCATAGGTCTGATTGGGGTTCTCGGGAACCAGATAGTCGAGGGCCGGATCGTTGCGGTCGGCCGGATCACGCAGATCCAGAATCGGGGCCCGCTGCCGGTTGTTGGAAGGCAGGTAGTTGATCAGGCGCCGAATCTCCCGCAGACACAGGACGTCGTTGGGAGAGGTGAAATGGGCCACGCCGCTTTTCTGTGAGTGGATTCGGGCCCCCCCGAGATCTTCAGAGGTGATCTCCTGGTGGGTGACCGTCTTGACGACGCTCGGACCGGTCACGAACATGTAGGAAGATTCCTGAACCATGAAGATGAAATCGGTGATGGAAGGGCTGTAGACCGCGCCGCCGGCACAGGGACCCATGATGCAGGAGATTTGCGGCACCACCCCGCTGGCCCGGACATTGCGGTGAAAGATTTCGCCGTAGGCCGCCAGCGCATCCACTCCTTCCTGAATGCGGGCGCCCCCCGAGTCGTTCAGGCCGATGATCGGCGCACCGACCTTGACCGCCAAGTCCATGACCTTGCAGATTTTCTGGGAGTGGGCCTCTCCGAGGGACCCGCCGATGACGGTGAAGTCCTGGCTGAAGATGAATACCTCTCGGCCGTCGATGCTGCCGTGGCCGGTGACCACTCCGTCGCCGGGATAGGTGTGTGCATCGCCCAAAGATCCGCCGCGGCCGGTCTTGAGCGCATCGAATTCCTCGAAGGTGCCGTCATCCAGAAGCAGATCGATCCGCTCCCTGGCGGTGAGCTTTCCTCGGCCGTGCTGCGCCTCGATTTTTTTTTCTCCGGCGGGGACCCTGGATTCGGCGCGCAGCCGCTCCAGATTTTCAATCGTTGCATGATACTGAGCATCCATTTCGACTCTCCTTTTTCCAAATATCCGCCTCGGGAAAGAAAAAAGCGTATACGGCCCTTCACCCGTCCATCTTCATGGCGGCGCGTGCTTTCATATAATCATCTCTCAAGCGGTTGGTGGCTTCGAGCACCTCTTTCATGTACTGCTTCTCTTTTGCGGAAACGAGCCGAAGCTCCCGGGTATCCGGCCGGGAACGGATCACGCTGCCGGCGGGGACGTAGGTAAAATGATCCAATGTGGCGCGCATGACCATAGCGTTCATGCCGACCCAGACGGCGTCGGCCAGGATGGTGCTGTACAGAACACAGCGCATGGCCAGAAAACAGTCTTCCCCCACGGTGCAGGGACCGTGGATGGCTACCCCGTGAGCCACCGATGTTCTGGATCCGATCGTCACCGTTTCACCGCCATGGCTGTGTATGATCACGCCGTCTTGAATATTGACCTCCTCGCCGATGGTGATGGGCGCTACCGAGCCATCCGGGCCGCGTTCATCCGCCCGTATCACGGCCAGGGGAGCGATGAAAACGTTTTTTTCTATAATCACATTGCCGATGATCTGTGCAGACGGGTCTATCAATGCGGTGGGATGGACCTGGGGGTGGTCACCGGCCAGGTTGGGGCGGATATTTATGGCTTTGATCATAACTCGACTTCCTTTCAAGACTTTTTTTCCGGCCGGCCGCAGGGGCATCGGCCGCTTTGATTCCTCTAGTCAAGCTCAGGCTTGCCGCCCGTGAGCCTAGTTTAAATCTTCTTTAATGTGCAGCGAATCGTTCATTTCCGGATCTTCAACGGATGCCGTGGAGATTTTCCTATAGGCGAAACCGCAAAAGCGAAAGAATCGGTTCGAAATCGGGGCTGTGGTCAGCACACCTGAAAAACCGATATGGACCCGTTAAATGACACATAGGGAAAAAAAATGCAACTGTCTGCGTATTCAATGAGGCGCTGCTGCCGATGGTTCAAGTTTTGAGCATTAACTTTTAATTTCCGGCATTCTGGTGATACCCTTACCGCGCCCCGTAAAAAAATACTCGATTTACCTCATTGACTTGATTCTCTTTTGTGCATTATCTTGAAGCAGTTCGGAAAACCGGAATTTCCAAATCCTTGCAGAATGGAGAAGCGCCCAATGAAGACAAAACCGTTATCCTCCAGAACCGCATTTCGTATAGCCGCCTGCCTGTCGCTCGTTATTTTTCTGGCTTCCTGCGCAACCGTGCCGGTGACGGGCAGAAATCAGCTCAACCTGGTGCCTTCGGATCAGCTGATGGCCATGAGCGCCGATTCCTACCGGCAGTTTCTTCAGCAGAATCAGTTGGTGACCGGCACTCAAAATGCTCGAATGGTCCAGCGGGTCGGTCGCCAGGTCGCCCGGGCGGTGGAACAATATCTTCGGCAGCAGGGAAACACCGACATGATCCAAGGTTTTGACTGGGAGTTCAACCTGGTGGAGGATTCCAGCATCAATGCCTTTGCCATGCCGGGCGGAAAGGTGGTGGTTTTTTCCGGCATGCTCCCGGTGGCTGAAACCGAAGCCGGGCTGGCCACGGTGATCGGCCATGAGGTCGCCCATGTGATCGCACAGCACGGGAATGAACGGATGAGCCAGCAGATGCTGGCCCAGCTCGGTACCCAGGCCCTCGGGGTCGCGCTTCAGCAGCAGCCGGAGAAAACCCGTCAGCTGCTCATGGCCGCCGTCGGAATGGGCGCCCAGGTGGGTGTGTTGCTGCCTTATGGCCGGCTTCAGGAATCGGAAGCGGATCGACTGGGGCTGATTTTCATGGCCATGGCCGGATATGATCCCCGGAAAGCGGTCAATTTCTGGCAACGGATGGCCGCGGCCAACAAGGGCCAGGCGCCTCCCGAATTTCTGAGTACCCATCCCTCCCATGACACCCGCATTCAGGATTTGAGAAAGTACATGCCGGAGGCGTTGCAGTATTATCGCGGGTGATCCCTTCAAATCCTTGATCGAATAGAGACACCGTATGAATACCTTTCGCCGAACAGAACGGGTTTTAAAATCCGGTTCCTTCCGGGATGTTTAAGATTTTGATTTGCCTTGATTTCGGGACTGTATCTGGTATAATTCATCTATTTGAAACCGGTTGGATCATCCTTTTTGATGGGCCTCTTTCTGAACGGTTCGAGGTGGCGCTATGAACTCCGAAGCAGGGAACGAACAATACCGCATCATCCTGGTGGAGGATCATCGCATTCTCAGGGAAGGGTTGCGGTCATTGCTCGCTTCCGTTCCGAACCTGGAGGTCGTAGGCGAAGCCGCCAACGGGCTGGAGGCCATTCGAGCGGTGGGCCATTTCCATCCCGATCTGGTGCTGATGGATCTTTCGATGCCCAAAATGGACGGCCTGGATGCCATCGCCGAGATCAAGAACACCTGTCCGGAATGCAGGGTCCTGGTGCTGACCGTCCACAAAGCCGAAGAGTACATCTTTTCGGCGCTCAAAGCCGGGGCCAACGGCTATCTTCTGAAAGACGCCACCCACCAGGAACTCAAGGTCGCTATCGAAAATGTCCTGGCCGGCAAAACCTACCTGAGCCCCGGGGTTTCCGAGACCCTGGTGGAATTCTATCTCGACGGCAAGGAGCCGCCCAAGCCGGAATCGGTGCTGGGATCGCTCACCCAGCGGGAGCGGCAGATCCTCAAACTGGTCGCCGAAGGATACAAGAACAAGGGGATCGCCGATTATCTGTGCATCAGCATCAAAACCGTAGAGAAACATCGGGCCAACCTGATGAAAAAGCTCGATCTTCACAGCGCTTCCGAATTGACCGCCTATGCCCTGGACAGGGGCCTGATCACGAAATAGGTCGAATTCTGGTGTAGGTCCAGGCGGCCCGAATCACCGTGCCCCGTCCCGGGGCCGAATCGACCTCGAAGACCCCGCCCGAGAGTTCCGCCCGTTCTTTCATTCCGGTGATCCCGAATCCTTTTTCGGAGGCATTGATCTCCCGAAGCCGGTCGGCATCGAATCCCCGGCCGTTGTCGCGCACCGTCAACTCAATCGCCTGTCCCCTTTTTCTCAATTGAATCTCCACCCGGTCGGCGTGGCTGTGCTTGACCACATTGTTCATGGCCTCCTGAAGGATTCTGAACAGGATGGTTTTCAGGGAATCGGGCACCTGTGCTTCGGCCAGGTCGATCTTTTCCTCGACCCGAATATGGGAATAGACCGCCCGGAACTGCCGGCAGAACCAGCCGATGGTGGCCAGAATCCCCAGGTCGTCCAGGATGGAGGGCCGCAGGTTCATGACGATGTTCCGAACCTCCTCGGAGGATTCCTGAAGCAGGGGAATCAGCGCCTTCAATGCATTCAAATCGGCGCCGTCCACCTTTCCGTTGAGCTGTTCCAGGGAGGATTCGACGATGAATTTGACGGCGGAGAGGCATTGCCCGATCCCGTCGTGGAGGTCTCCGGCGATCCGCTTTCGCTCCTCTTCCTGGGCGCTGATCAGCCGGGAAGAGAGATCCTCCAGATCCCGGGTCCGTTCCTTGACCCGCAGTTCCAGCTTGTCCCGGGCCTCTCGAAGGGCGTTTTCCGTCTCCCGTCGTTTTTGCGCCACCTCGATGCTGTAGAGGCCGAAAGCGATGTCGTCGGCCATATCGGTGAAGAGTCGCTGTTCTTCGGGATCGGCGCTGAAGATCGGGGGCACGGACACGGTCAAAATGCCGTAGGTAGTGGACTCGTGGGTCAGGGAGGCGGACATGCCGCCCCGGCCGTCGTACATCTGGGATACCGGGCAGCTGATGCATTCGGTAAAGGGATCATCGATGGCCAGAAAGCCCGATTCGGTCAGAACCTTTCGGCAGCAGAAGGTCAGTTCGCCCTTTCGCACTCGATCCAGAATCAGCTTGAGGTCCCCGCCCAGCCCCGATTCGGCGCTTTCCAGGATGGTGAAGTTTTCATCCAGAAGAATGATCCATGCGTTGTGATAACCCCGATTATTCACCAGGCTTTCACAAACGCTTCGGATCAGCGATTTTCGTTCTTTTCCCTGAATAATCAACCGGTTGACCTCCCGAATGGAATGGAGAACCGCATTGAGATGTTTAATCCGTTCCTTCTCTTGATTGCAGCTGTCGGGCTTCGGGGACGATTCGTTTTCTCGGGGATTGGGTGCCTCGGACATATCGGTTCAGGTATCCACCTATCGGAAGAAGCGTCTCAGTTTTAAACCATCGGCTCTGTCGATATTTCGCTTTTTTTATACCTTTTTTAAGACGACAATACAACCGATGAATTCTTTTCAAGAGCGAATGCAGGGGAACGGCCGGCAGCGCCTTTCAGGTCCGGCGGCGAATAAAGGGGAGAAAAGACGGGGATCAAAAAAAACGGGGCCGTCGATCCTTCGACGGCCCCGATGTGAAAAATTCAGTTATTACCTGTATGCTTATTCACACAGCTCGAACAGGGCCGCAGCGCCCATGCCGCCGCCGATGCACATCGATTCCACGCCGTATTTGACGCCTCGCTCCCGCATTCGGTTGACCAGCTGGGCGCAGAGCTTGGCGCCGGTGCATCCCAGGGGATGGCCCAGGGCGATGGCGCCGCCGTAGACGTTGACCCGGTCCATGTATTTGTCGATGCCCAGCTCCCGAATGCAGTAAAGTGCCTGGGCCGCAAAGGCTTCGTTGATCTCCCATAGGCCGATGTCGGAGACCTCCAACCCGGCCATCTTCAAGAGCTTGGGAATGGCGTACCGGGGACCCACCCCCATTTCGTCGGCCTTGCAGCCCACGGTGGTATAGTATTTGAGTTTGGCGATGGGGCTCACCCCCAGCTGCTTGACCTTTTCCTCGCTCATCAACACCGTGGCGGCCGCGCCGTCGGTGGTCTGAGAGGAGTTGCCGGCGGTCACCGTGCCGCCGATGGAAAAGACCGGATTCAGCTTGGTCAGCCCCTCCAGGGTGGTGGTGGGCCGAATGCCGTCGTCGAAATCCTGAAGGAAGGTCTCCTTCCGGTAGGCGCCGTCCGCATTCCGTTTGAATTTCACCGCCGGAGTGGGCACGATTTCGGTGTAGCTCTTGCTCTTCAATGCCTCGGCCGCCTTCATCTGGGAATTGTAGGCGAACTCGTCCTGGTCTTCCCGGGAGACCTCATAGCGCCGGGCCACGTTTTCCGCCGTGATCCCCATGGACACATAGAGATCCGGATGCTGCCGGGAGTAGTCGGGATCAGGGCGGGGCAGGTTGCCGCCCATGGGCACGAAGGTCATCGATTCCACGCCGCCGCCCATGGCGATGTCGGACCAGCCGGCCATGATCCGCATGGCGGACTGGGCGATGGCTTCCAGGCCCGAGGCGCAGAACCGGTTGATGGTGGCCCCGGAGACCGTTTCCGGAAAACCGGCGATCTGGCTGGCCACCCGGCCGATGTTGAGGCCCTGTTCCGCCTCGGGAAAGGCGCACCCGATCATGACGTCGGCGATCTCTTTTTTGTCCAGGCCGGGGACCTTTTCCACCGCCGCGTTCAGGATAAAAGAGAGGAGTTCTTCCGGCCGGGTATCTTTAAACGCCCCCTTGTTGCGTCGGCAACCGGGGGTTCTGACTGATGAAACAATATATGCATCTCTCATGGTAAGATCCTCCTTGATCTTATGTTGATCTGTAAGGGTCCGGAATTTAGTTTCTGAGGGGCTTGCCGGTCTTCAACATATGTTCCACCCGGGCCTGGGTCTTTTCCTCTTTCCAGAAGTCGACGAAGGCGTCCCGCTCCAGTTTGAGGATGAGGTCTTCATCCACCCGGCTGTTTTTCTTGACCTCTCCCCCGCTGATGACAAAAGCGATCCGTTTGGCCAGAAAGGCGTCGTAATCGGTGATGAAGTTGCCGCTTTTCATGTTGAAGATTTCGGCTTGAACCATGCCCTGGGCCGCCTGTCCGGTGACCCGAATCTGCCGCTTCACCGGCGGCTGATAGCAGGCGTCCACCATCCGCAGGACCTCTTTTTTGGCCTCGCCGATGAGGTGATCCCGGTTGAAGACGATGCGGTCCTCGGGTCCCAGAAAGCCGTTGGACCGGGCTTCGGCGGCCGAGGTGGAGATTTTGGCCATGGCGACGGACTGAAACACCGGCAGAAAATACTTGGCCAGGTCGGCGTCGGTGACCGCATCGGGAATCGTGGTGATGAATTTCTTCCAGAGATTGGTGCAGCCGCCGCCGGCCGGAAGCAGGCCGACCCCGATCTCCACCAGGCCCATGTACAGTTCGGCATGGGCCACGATCCGGTCCGCGGCCAGGCAGACCTCGCATCCGCCGCCCAGGGTCAGGCCGAAGGGCGCCGCCACCACTGGAAAATTGGCATACCGGGCCCGCTGCAATCCATCCTGGGCCAGTTTGAGGAAGTCGTCGATCTCGGAAAATTTGCCTTCCCGGGCCAGCCCGGCCATGTAGGCCAGGTCGCCGCCGGCGGAAAAAGCGCCGGGCATGCCGCCGGCCTGATTGCCGATCACCACGCCCACGCCGTTTTCTTCCACGTAATCCATGGCCTCGGCCATGAACTCGACGATCTCCCGGTTGATGGCGTTCATCTTGGTGTGAAACTCACAGCAGAAGACCCCGTCGCCCAGATCGACAAGAGAAGCCGATTTACAGGATTTGACCGTTTTGCCGGCCGCCTTGAGCAGTTCCAGAGAGATGAGGTTGTCGCTGGTCTCGATCGGCCGATAGGATTTGGTGGCGAAGTTATAGAAAAACCGGGTCGCCCCTTCGGTCTTGTAAAAAGAGGTGTTGCCGTCGGCCAGCATCTGTTTGACATTTCGGGGCGCCGGAATGCCTTCATCCTCCATTCGATCCACGGAGCGTTTCACGCCGATGGCGTCCCAGGTTTCAAAGGGGCCCATTTCAAAGTTGTAGCCCCATTTCATGGCATTGTCGATTTCCACGATGGAATCGGAGATCTCGCCCACCCGGTTGGCCGCATAAATCAGGGAGTAGGCCATGGTCTTCCAAGCAAAGCGGGCGCCCCGGTCGTCGCCGTAGAGGATCGCCTTCATCTTGTCGGGCAGGGTCTTGGCCTTTTTGGCCTCGGCCAGGCAGGGGAATTCAACCTTGTCGTAGGTTTCATATTCCAGGGTATCGAGGTTGATCACCTTGCGGATTTTTTTCCACTCCGGGGTGAGGTCGGTTTTGTAGAATCCGGCGCCGGATTTTTTGCCCAGCAGCCCCTTTTCGATCATCTTTTCCACGAAATCGGGCAGGATGAAGCTGTCCCGCTGTTCGTCATCCGGAACCAGTTCATAGGTGTTTTCGGCCACATGGGCCAGGGTGTCCAGACCCACCAAATCGGAGGTCTTGAACATGGCGGTCTTGGGCCGTCCCAGAGGCGGTCCGAAGAGCGCGTCGACTTCCGGAATGGTGAGGCTGTCTTCGACCATGATCTGCATCGCCTTGACGATCCCCTGAACACCGATGCGGTTTCCAACGAAATTGGGGGTGTCCTTGGCCCAGACAATGCCTTTGCCGAGATACCGTTCACCGAAATCGGCCATGAACTCCAGGATTTCCGGTTTTGTCTCCTGCCCCGGAATGATCTCCAGAAGCTTCATGTACCGGACCGGATTGAAAAAGTGGGTCCCCAGGAAGTGTTCCCGGAAGCCCTGGCTCAGGCCCTCGGACATTTTATGGAGCGGAATACCGGAGGTGTTGGAAGAGACGACGGCGTTTTCCTTGCGGACCCCGTCCACCCGTTTGAAGAGGTTCTGCTTGATCTTGAGGTTTTCCACCACCACCTCGACGATCCAGTCGCAGTCGCCCAGTTTGTCGAAATCGTCTTCCAGATTGCCGATGGAGATGCGGACTGCATCCTTTTTGTTCATGATCAGGGCCGGACTGGCTTTGAGCATGGTGTCCAGGCCCTGTTTGGCGATGCGGTTTCTGGCCTCGGGATTGTCCTTTTCCTCTTCTTTCAGGTCCGGAGGGAGGATATCCATTAACAGGGTCTCCACGCCGGCGCTGGCCAGCAGCGCGGCGATGCCGCCGCCCATGACGCCAGAGCCGATCACTGCCGCTTTTTTGATCTTTCGAACCATAACTACCTCCTCGATAGAATGTTGTTGAATCGAAATGAATGAGTATTCATTCATTTAGCAAACGGAACCATCGGCTGTCAAGGAAAATCCTTTGAGCCATTCAATTTCTTTCTATTTTATTAAATTTATAAAATAAAATTAATTATTTGGAAAATTAAATAAACGGGAAGAAATGGTTTGAAGGGGCAGGTTCGTCCGATCCGTTGATCTGAATGGCATTGCAGGATATGCCATGCGCAATCATGAGGGATTCAGGATAAAACAATGGGACCTCGGTTTGAAGGTTCTCGGGAAACACAACGGCTGCAATGGTGTAACCCGGCAGCAATCTGAGCGGCGAAGAAATGAATAGGCATTCAGGTTGAAGCCCTTCGGGAGAATATCTATTGGATGCCGAGCGGTTCGGACGGACTGCCCCGAGTGGTATCCTCATCGTTGCCGTCACTGATGCCGAGCGGTTCGGCCGGATTGACCCGAATGGTATCATCATCCTTGTCGTCATTATAGAGGCGCTCTTGTCGCGCTCTTTCGGCCTCGGCCTTTTCACGGGCCAGACGGGCCTCAGATTCTCTTTCTCTGAGTCGTTCTTCTTCCCGGCGCTTTTGGGCCGCAATTCGTGCCCGTTCCTCGGCCTCCGCCCGCCGGACCTCCTCCAGAAACTGTTCGCGCCGGTTTTGGCGCCATTCACGGTAGTCCTGCATCCGTGCCTCATCGGCCGCTTCATCGTATTCCACTTCCGGGATCACCTCGATCACATCAACCTCCCCGGCCGGGGCATGGGTGCTGAAATGTTTGATGCCGTTCTCATCGGTCCAGTAGTAGAGACCGGCATAAAGACTTACCGGAATGAGCAGCATTCCCAGTAGACAAGAAACTGTAAATAATCTTTTACTCATAATCTCCTCCGGCCACCCCGGCTGAATCGGGTCACGGCTCCGGGTTGTCCCCGGGCCTCTGCCAGGGGCTCCTGAATGATATTGCGGACTTTTTCCATCAGCTGTTTTATATTATCATCATTGCAGCCATGAATGGCAACCGGTTCATGTATAATCATCTCGGCCTTTCCGGGAAAGATGTCGATGCTGTCGGGCGGCAGAACATCCCGGGTGCCGACAATCGTGATCGGCAGAATCGGCAGGTCCAGGTCCAGGGCCATCTTAAAGGCGCCTTTTTTAAACGGCAGCATGCGAAGGGATCGCGACCGTGTGCCTTCCGGGAAAAAAAGGACGGAGGTGCCGCCCCGAATCTTGCTTTTGGCCTGCTGTATGGTGGCGACCGCCGCTTTTCGATCGGAGCGGTCGATAAAGATATGCCCCAGTTTGTCACAAGCGAGACCGATGACCGGGACTTTTCGCAATTCTTTTTTCATGACCCATTTGAAATCCACCCCCAGCCAACCGTAGAGAACGAAAATATCATACTGGCTCTGGTGGTTGGAAACGATGACATAGGATTTTCGCCGATCCATATTTTCCCGGCCGGTGACGGTGACCCACATGGGAGTAAACCAGGCATTGGTTCTCGCCCACTGGGTTCCGCAGAATTTGCTGGGGAATTTCGGTTTCATGAAAACCAGAAGAATCAGAACCAAGACTCCAAAAACAACCGTAGACAGCACAAACACAGGGCCTAGAACCAGCCATTTGTAGGGTTGATACAGGTACCAAAGAGGCTTTCGCATTCGAATCTCCTTCTTGCCGCATCAGCAGTAAAAATGTGCTTCCATTCGGATATCTTAGAAGAACCCCTCTGTTTTGACAATCTTTTTCGAAAACCGGGGGAGGGGCCTTTTTCGGTTCGAATCAAGAACGGAGACAAGGAAACCAAGCAATAAAAAAAGGGAGCGGCCAGGTGTTTGCCGTTCCCTTTTCCTTCAATGGTATCGTCCGGCCCCAATATCGATACCGAAGCCGGAAAATCGTTCTATTTTCTGATCTGCTCCCGCCGGTACTGGAGGTAGGCGTCTCGAATCGCGGTGTAGGGGTCCAGGGCCGATTCCTTGAGCGACTCGTAATCTCCGAGACGGAAGGAAAGATCGTTGACCCGGTCCACGGCTTCCACGGCGATGATTGTGCCGGTGGAGTCGACATAGAACATCGGATAGAGGGGGCTGTCTCCCACTTTGCCCACCGAATCCCTGAGGGTGGAGGGTCCCAGCAAGGGCCAGACGATATAAAAGCCGTTTCCCACGCCCCAGAGACCGAGCGTCTGACCCATATCTTCTTCATTGGGGCGATCTCGCAGGGGCGATTCATATTCGGCCACATCCCAGAAGCCGAGGCCGCCGGCGACCGTGTTGACCATGAATCGGCCCAGTTCCACCCCCGCCTGTTCGGATTTGCCCTGAAGCAGATTGTTGACGAAGCGGACCGGGGTGCCGAGATTGTTGAAAAAATTGCTCACCCCGGTGCGGACGAACTGAGGGGTGACCGCCTTGTATCCTCGAGTCACCGGCTTCATGACCCAGAAATAGAGTTTGTCGTTGAAGTGATAAACCCCCTTGTTCCAGTAATAGAGCGGATCGGCAATCTGAACTGCTTGGGATTCTCCTTCTTCTTCCTCGAGTTCTTCCATAAAAGCTTCATAATCCTCGCCTGTCTCATATATCGAGGCGCCCCCCGAGTCGGCCGGGTCCGCCGCGCGGGCCTGATCCGGACCCAAGCCGTATCCGGTCATGGAGAGGGCCAGGAGCAAAAAAGTATATCTGATAAATGCCTTCATTTTACCACCGCTTCCTTTCGGTTTTAGATCCCGAATCGGCTATCCTTTCTTTTGTCGCTCCTCCGCATGCAAATTGTTTTTCTCTTTCAACCGCTCGATCAAATCTTTCGGTTTTTCTTTGGCCAGAATGTCGTTGAACTGTTTTCGATAGTTCTGGACCATGCTGACCCCCTCGATATTGACGTCATAGACCCGCCATTTTCCGTCTTTGAGGTGAACCCGATAATCGATAGGGGTTTCGACATTTTTTCGAATCACTTTGGTGCGAACCACCGCCTTGTCATCGGAGAGCATGTCCTGTTCCACAAAGACCACTTCTTCGTTCTGGAATTCACCCTGAATCTTGTCGAGGTAGTTGTTTTTGAGCAGTTCCGTAAATTCTTTCGTAAAGGTTTCGCGCTGTTCGGGGCTGAGGATTCGCCAGTTGCGGGCCAGTGCCCGAATGGAAACCGCTTTGAAATCGAAGACGGTTTGGATCAGGTCCCAGATCTTTTCCCGCTGGGCCTCCCGATTATCTTGGTATTCGGGGTCTTTCAGGATGGCGATCCCTTTTTGAATGGGTCCCTTGAGTTCTTCCATGGGTTGGGGCTCTGCCGCCGATACCAGGGCCGTTCCGGTGAAAAAGATCAATACCAACCAGATCACTGTGATTTTTTTCATTCCATACTCCTTTAAATGCATATGCATGTAAATTCTCGTTTATACATCTCCGAAAACATATTTGCCGACCATCTCCTCCAGATCCAGGGCGGATTCGGTTTCGATGATCATATCCCCGGGTTCCAGCATATCCGGGGAACCGCCCGGTGAAATCTTCACGTACTTGTCTCCGATAATCCCCGACGTTTTAATGGAGGCGATGGAGTCCTCGCTCAACTTCAATTCTTTTTCGATTTTCATGGTCACAATCGCCATCATTCGTTCCTGGTCCAGGCGGATGTCTTCCACCGCGCCGATCTTCACCCCGGCCAGTTCCACCTGAGAGCCTTTTTTCAGTCCTGAGATATCCATGAATCTGGCCTCGATCGGATAATAATTGTCCCCTAACCATTCCATTTGACCGAGTTTTATCGTCAGATATCCGATGCTGATGATTCCGATGATCACGAAGATGCCCACGGCAAATTCCACGGACCCTTTTTTCATATTCCCTCCGAGAGATTAACAGACCTTGAATTCGTAGAACATGTTTTTGCTCGATTCCGCAGCGGCCACCAGCTGCTCGATCGGTTTTTCCTGCTCCGCTTCGGCGATGCCGGCGCTGACCGAAAAGCAGAATCCGGGAAAGGCCTGGATATCCACCAGACCGTCGCTCTTCATCTTGTCGGCCAGATCCCTGCAAAGGTCTTTGGCTCCATCCTGATTGGTCCGGGGCAGCAGCAGCATGATTTTGTTCAGCCCCAGTCGGGAGCAGATGTCGGTGACCCGCAGATGACTTCGAACCTTGTCCGCAAAATTCTTCAACGCGGCCTGCTCCGCTTCATAACCGGCCATCTTGTTGATTTCGTATAGGTTTTCAACTGTCAACAGGATGATGGAAAAGGCGCTCAGGTGGTGCTGCATGCGGGCCATTTCTTCCCGGAAACGCCGCTCCCCCTGGGTCTGGGGAATCAGCCCGGTCAGGGCGTCATGTCGACTTTCCAAGCCTTGAATGAACTGCTGCACCGTCAGGTTGGTGGAATGTTTGATCTCTTCGGCGGTTCCCTGGAAAACGATTCGGCCTTCATTGAGCATGGCCACACGCTGGGAGATATAGAAAATATCCGGAATCTCATGGCTGACCACCACGCCGGTGAATCCAAACCGCTTCTGATAATCGGAGATCATGCTGTGCACCGCATTCTTTCGCACCGGGTCCAGCCCGGTGGTGGGCTCGTCGAAGAGGATGATCTCCGGATCGGTGACCAATGCCCGGGCCAGGGCAACCCGTTTTTTCATGCCGCCGGAGAGCTGAGAGGGATACACATGATCGATCTCCTCCAGATCGAGCTGGTTCATTTTGTCCCGAACCTTCTCCCTGATCTTTTTTTTGGGCAGGGAAGTCTTTTCCCGCAGCGGCAGACCGATGTTCTCGAATACGGTGAGGGAATCGAAAAGCGCCGTTTCCTGGAACATATAGGCGAATTTTTCTTTGAGCCGGCGGCGCTCGGCTTTTTTCATCTTCGAAATCGGTTTTCCTTCGAACAGAATCAGCCCCTCGTCCTGTTCGATCAGGCCGATGATGTGTTTGAGCAGAACGCTCTTGCCGTCTCCGCTTTTGCCGATGATGGAGGTGATGTCGCCCCGGTAGATGTCCAGGTCGATGCCTTTGAGGACGTGGTTGTCTCCAAAGGATTTGTGTACGTTTTTGAATTGGATGAGGGGTTCAGCCATAATGGGGTTACATCAGAAAAGAGGTTAACACGTAATCGGTGGCCAGGATCAATACACTGGATATGACCACCGCCGATGTGGTGGCGAAACTGACCCCCTTGGCCCCGAAGCCGGTTTTGCGAAGGTGGGTGTAATAGCCCTGGTAGCAGCAGATGGTGACCACGACCACGGCAAACACCACCGCCTTGATGAATCCGCCGTTGATGTCCTCCATGACTACGCTTGCTTCCACCCGATAAAAATAGATTCCGGGATTTATCCCCAGAAGCAGGCATCCGCTCAGATACCCGCCGAAAATGCCGATGGCGTCGAAAAGGGCGGTCAGCAGCGGAAAACTGATGACGGCGGCGGCCAGTCGAGGGCTGAACAGATAGCGGACCGAATTGATGTTCATGGTCTCCAGCGCGTCGATCTGTTCGGAGATCCGCATAATGCCGATCTCCGCGGCCATAGCGGAGCCGGCCCGGCCGGTGACCATGATGGCGGTCAGCACCGGTCCCAGTTCCCGAATCAGGGTCAGGGCCACCATGGTGCCGAGCACCCCCTCGGAACCGAACTGGACCAGGGTGTAATAGCCCTGAAATCCCAAAACCATTCCGGTAAAAGAGGCGGTCAGGATGATGACCAGCATCGATTTCATGCCGATGAAATAGAGCTGTTCAATGAGTTTTTGAAACTGGAAGGGGAAATAAAAAATATGGTAGGCGCCTCGCAACAGGAAAATGG
>JAABSQ010000046.1 GCA_011390315.1 Desulfobacteraceae bacterium | reverse complement strand
GTCTCCGCCTTTTCAGAACCCGCGCCATCGGTCCCGAACTCCGGGCCGCGCTCTTTTAAAATACTCCCCGACTGGACCCCGGACATCTGGGCCTTTCTCTGCATCCTCCTCGCCGTCAACACCCACATCATCACCGGCGATTCCCAGTCCGCCCTGATCTTCCTTCCGAACGGAGCCCGACAGGAATGGCTCCGGCTGTTTCTTCACCCCTTTGTCCACGTCTCCTGGTACCATCTCCTTCTGGACGCCGGGGCCTTTTTTCTGCTCTACACCGGCCTGGCTGAAAAGCGGATTCCCGTTCGCCTGCTTTACATGACGGTCTGCGGCGGCGTCAGCCTGCTGTTCGCCCTGGCCTTTTCGCCCCTCGCCACAACCGCGGGCCTCTGCGGGCTCTCGGGCATCGCCCACGGGCTGATGGCCGTCTCCGCGCTGGAGATGATGCAAACCCCGGATCAGCGAAAGATCGGCGCGATCTCCCTGGCGGCGGTGGTCTTCAAAAGCCTCTATGAAATCATCACCGGAGAGGTCCTCCTCACTTTCCTTCAGTTGGGAATGTGCGGATCACCCATCGCCGCCTGCCATGCCGGCGGTACCTTCGGCGGTATCTTTATCTATTGTCTTCTGGGGATTTCATTTCCATCCCGGCGGTTGCCAAAAATCCAAAAGGGGTATAATAAGTACCATAAAAACCGAGGATAGTAGAAAAAGAAGCAGCCGAAACCTTGACATTCGGGCTTTCACCGGTTATGCTGCCCGTGACGTTTTCCCGAATCTTGAGTCGAGTTTCAGCGCGGAGACCCTATGCAACCGATTGTGAACGCCGCACCCCTGTCGCCCTGGGAGCCGAACATCTTCAGTATGACCCTCTACGGAGTCATGGTCACGGCCTTAATCGCTGTTCTGCTCTTTATTTCCTCCTGGCTCGGCCAGAAAAAACCTTCCCCTGAAAAACTTCGGGTATACGAAAGCGGCATTATCCCCACGGGAACCGCCCGCCTGCGGTACCCGGTACCCTTCTACCTGGTGGCCATTTTTTTTCTCATCTTCGATGTGGAAGGGGCCTTCATCTTCTCCTGGGCCATCGCCTGTGAAAACCTCGGCTGGTCCGGCTGGTTTCAAATCACCTTTTTCATCTTCGTCCTGGTGCTGGGTCTGGTCTATATCTGGGTGAAGGGAGGGCTCGAGTGGGGACCACAGGCAAAATCCTGAACAACATCGACAAACTGGCCCGCCCGGTGGACATGGTCCTCAACTGGGCCCGCTCCCGAAGCCTCTGGCCCATGTTTTTCGGCCTCTCCTGCTGTTTTGTGGAGGAGGCCACCGCATTCACCTCCCGGTACGACATCGCCCGGTTCGGCGCCGAGGTGCTCCGGCCTTCGCCCCGGCAGTCGGATCTCCTTATTATTTCCGGCACCGTCTTCAAAAAGGTGGCGCCGATCGTCCTGCGGCTGTATGAACAGATGGCCGAGCCCCGGTGGGTGATCTCCATGGGCTCCTGCTCCAACACCGGCGGCATGTACGATGTCTACAGCGTGGTTCAGGGGGTCAACCAGATTCTGCCGGTGGATGTCTATATTCCCGGATGCCCGCCCCGGCCCGAAGCGGTTCTGGAAGGGCTGGTGGCGCTTCAAAAAAAGATCGCCGAAGAGCGGCCGACCCGCCCGGTCTTTCACCTGGGCGGCGGCACCCAGGGCACCGTGGCTCCGATTCTGGAAGACGGGGTATCCAAATCCCGAGACCCCCGCGGCCCCGGCATGGAGGGGACCCAGATTCGCGGCACATCGGTCACCCCGCCCTATTTCACCGACAGCCGCTCCGATCTCATGTGGTCCCCGCCCCCGGCGGCCATCGAACTGACCGACTCGGACACCGATCTGGTCAAAACCCTGATCGACCGGTTCAAGGAAGACATCCACCCGGTCACCCCGACCTCCGATATGATCACCCTGGAGGTGGCCAAAGACCGGCTCAAGGATGTGCTCGGGTATCTCAAGAATGATTCCGCCGACCGGTTCCGGCGCCTGGAAGACCTGACCGCGGTGGACCAATCGGCCCGGCGGGCCCGGGATGAGTATTCCGACTACACGGTGGTCTACCACCTGCTCTCTCTGGAATCGGCCCGGCGGGTGCGGCTCAAGGTCGATCTGGACGGACCCGATCCGGCCGTTCCCAGCATCACCGATATGTGGCCGGCGGCCGACTGGTACGAGCGGGAAGCCTTCGACATGTTCGGGGTCCGGTTCGACGGCCATCCGAACCTGCGGCGCATTCTGATGCCCCATCACTGGCAGGGATATCCGCTTCGAAAAGACTACCCGGGCCGGGCCACCGAGATGCCGCCCTACACCCATGAAGACGCCCGAAATCTTCAGCCCCTGGACGGCGGGGTCTATGTGAAGCGGACCGACGGCGAAGAAGAACTGGTCCTCAATGTCGGCCCGCACCATGTCTCCACCCACGGTCTGCTCCGGTATATCGTCACCCTTCACGGCGAAGAGATCGTCGACATGGACATGGAGATCGGCTACCACCACCGGGCCGCCGAAAAGATCGGCGAGCGGCAGACCTGGCACCAGTTCATCCCCTACACCGACCGGGTCGATTACCTGGCCGGGGCGGCCAACAACCTGCCCTATGTGATGGCGGTGGAAAAGCTGGCCGGCATTCAGGTTCCGGAGCGGGCCCAGGTCATTCGGGTGCTTCTGAGCGAGCTGTTTCGGCTTTCCAACCACCTGGTCTGGTTTTCCACCTTCGCCCACGACCTCGGGGCCATGGCGCCCAATTTTTACGCCTTTCGAGAACGGGAAATGCTCCTCGACATCGTGGAGCTGATCACCGGCGGACGGCTCCATCCGGCCTGGTTCCGGCTCGGCGGGGTGGCGGCGGACCTGCCCGCCGGCTGGAAAGAGGCGGTGGACGCCTTCACCAAAATCCTGCCCGAACGGCTCAAAGAATACGAAACCCTGACCACCAAAAACCCGATCTTTCTCTCCCGGACGGTGGGAATCGGCAAAATCTCGGCGGATGACGCCATCGAGTGGGGCGTCACCGGGCCCAACCTGCGGGCCACCGGGGTGGACTGGGACCTGCGCAAGAAAATCCCCTACTCCGGCTACGACGGATTCAATTTCGAGGTGCCCACGGCGACGGAGGGCGACTGCTTCGCCCGGTACCGGGTGCGGGTGGAGGAGATCCGCCAGAGCCTCGAAATTATCAAGCAGGCGGCGGCGCAAATGCCCGCCGGCCGCCACATCACCGATGATTACCGGTACGTGGTGCCCAAACGCAAAGACATGCTCGAAGACATCGAAACCCTGATCCATCATTTCATCAACGTCACCCGCGGTCCCAGGGTTCCCACCGGAGAGGCCTATGCCTCCTGTGAAATTCCACGCGGCGAACAGGGGTACTATGTGGTGAGCGACGGGATCGGCGCCGCCTACCGAATGCGGATCCGGGGGCCCGGTTTCGCCAATGTGCAGGTGATGCCGATGGTCTCCAAGGGGTGGTCCATATCGGACCTTATTTCGATTATCGGCTCCTGGGATTATATTCTACCCGACATCGACCGTTAGGATGCGCCATGCTGCCCACTGAGATCAAAGAATCCCTGACCCGACGAATCGAAACCGCATCCCACCCCCCGGAACTGGCCGTGGATGTGATGTTCGCGATTCAAGACCACTACGGCTGGCTGACCGACGAGGCCATGGAGGAAGCCGGCGCCATCCTCGGGATGGACCCCCTGAAGCTGGAGGAGCTGGCCACCTTTTATACCTTTTTATATCGGGAGCCGGTGGGAAAATATGTGATTCATCTCTGCGACAGCGTCATCTGCTGGATGGACGGATATGAGTCGCTGCGGGATCATATCGCCCGAAAATTGGGCATCGGGATGGGGGAGACCACGCCGGACGGGCTTTTCACCCTGCTCCCGGTCTGCTGCATCGGATACTGCGACCGGTCCCCGGCCATGCTCATCAACAAAAAGGTATACGGGTTTCTGACCCCGGAAAAGATCGACGCGATATTCGAAAAGCTGAGAACCGAAGCCCAATCCACCGAGCGGGGCACTGCCGAAGCGCCTCATGAATAGGAAATGAACACGGAACCCATGTATCCACAAGTTCTGTTCCAAAATCGAAAGCCGGATCGAATCGCCACCCTGGAGGAATACCGAAAGAGCGGCGGATACGAAGCGATCACCGAATCCCTTAAAAACCGGTCCCACAAGGATATTCAGGAAATCCTTCTGGAATCCGACCTGCTGGGGCGGGGCGGGGCCGCCTTTCCGGCCGGGCGCAAGATCATGACGGTCTCCGACGACGCGCCGTATCCGCGGTATGTGATCTGCAACGCCGATGAAATGGAGCCGGGCACCTTCAAAGACCGGGTGCTGATCCATGCCGACCCCCACATGCTGATCGAGGGAATGCTCATCGCAGGCTACGCGGCCCGGGCCGAAAAAGGGATCATCTTCATTCGGCCCGAGTATGAAAACGCGGCCCGGATTCTGGAACGGGAAATCGGCCTGGCCGAGGAAGCCGGATTTCTGGGCGAAAACATTCTGGGCAGCGACTACAGCTTTTCCATCGACGTCCACCGCAGCGGGGGCCGATACATCTGCGGCGA
This sequence comes from Desulfobacteraceae bacterium, assembly GCA_011390315.1. Lineage (GTDB taxonomy): Bacteria > Desulfobacterota > Desulfobacteria > Desulfobacterales > Desulfococcaceae > JAABSQ01. The sequence goes on along the minus strand of JAABSQ010000046.1, from coordinate 1,622 downwards.
GGTGACCGCGCAGCTCAACGCCCTGGAGGGCAAACGGCCCAATCCCAAACAACCCCCGCCCTACCCCACCGAAAAGGGGCTCTGGGGCAAACCCACGGTGACCCAGAACGTGGAGACCCTCTGCTGCATGCCCCATATCCTGCGAAACGGGGCCCAGTGGTTCAAGGATCTGGCCCTCACCGAGGCCGGGGCCGGCACCAAGATCTACTGCGTCAGCGGAAAGGTCAACCGGCCCGGCTGCTACGAACTGCCCATGGGGGTCAAGCTCAGCGAAATCATCGAGGAACATGCCGGGGGCATGAAAAACGGGGCCGAATTCAAGGCCTGCCTGCCGGGCGGGGCCTCCACCCGGTTTCTGAGCCGGGAACACTACCACATCCCCATGGACTTCAACAGCCTTCGAGAGGCGGGGCACCGCCTGGGCACCGCCGCCATCATGGTCTTCGATGAAGACACCTGCATGGTGGCCGCCACCCTCAACCTGCTGGAATTTTTCGCCCGGGAATCCTGCGGGTGGTGCACCCCCTGCCGGGAAGGGGTGCCCTACCTCAAAGATTTGATGTGGCGGATCGAACACGGACAGGGGGAGGAAAAATTCCTCTCCATGCTGAGAAAACAGTCCAAATATCTCTGGATCTCCTATTGCGCCTTCGCCCCCGGCGCCATGTCGCCGGTGGAAGGGCTGCTCAACGATTTCGAGGATGAGGTGATGGCCCACATCCGCCAAAAAAGATGCCCGTTCAAGGGCGGCGAATAACCATGCCGAAACTGATGATCGACAATCGAGCGGTAGACGTTCCCGCCGGCGCCAAGGTGATCGAGGCGGCCGAACGGGTGGGCATCATGATTCCCCGGTTCTGCTACCACCCGGCCCTGGGCTCGGTGGGGGCCTGCCGGGTCTGCGCCGTCAAGTTCATCGAGGGGCCGGTCAACGGCATTCAGATGAGCTGCATGGTCGAAGCCAAAGACGCCATGGTGGTCTCCACCACCGATGACGAGGTGGTCGACTTTCGGCGGCATGTGATCGAATGGCTGATGCTTCACCACCCCCATGACTGCCCGGTCTGCGATGAAGGGGGCCATTGCCTGCTCCAGGACATGACCGTCTCCGGCGGCCACGGGCTGCGCCGCTACCGGGGCCCCAAACGGACCCACACCGACCAGTATCTGGGCCCTCTGGTTCAGCACGAAATGAACCGGTGCATTCAGTGCTACCGATGCGTCCGGTACTATCAGGAATTCACCGGATACACCGATCTGGGGGTGATGCAGATCGGTTCCCGGGTCTACTACGGCCGATACCGGGAAGGCGCCCTGGAAAGCCCCTTTGCCGGCAACCTGATCGAGGTCTGCCCCACCGGGGTCTATACCGACAAGCCGTCCCGGTACCGGGGCCGACGCTGGGACTTTGAGCGGGGCCACACCATCTGTATTCACTGCTCCCTCGGATGCCACATCACCGCCGACAGCCGGTACCGGGAAGTGATTCGGCACGAGGCCCGCTTCAGCGACGCGATCAACGGCCACTTCATCTGCGACCGGGGCCGATACGGGTTTCCCTATGCAAGCCACCCCGAACGCCCCCGGACCGGCCGGGTCCAAGGAGAGGCCGTCCCCCGGGG
>JAABSQ010000045.1 GCA_011390315.1 Desulfobacteraceae bacterium | reverse complement strand
GGCCGAGAAGCGCCTGGATGAGATCGCTCAAAACCACGGCCCGTCTGCGGCGGCGGCGGTGGGATCCTTCCGGAACAGCCTGGAAACCCAGGGAATGCTCAAACGGGTCTGTGAGGTCCAGGGCTGGCAGGCCCCGGTGTTCGCCGCCGATGCCGCCGCCGCCCATAATGTTCGGGAGGCGGTCACCCGGTCCGAACCGGACCTGGCGGTCTCCCTGCGGGAGGTGGAAACCGCCGATTTCATCCTGATAATCGGTGCGGACCCGCTGAACGAAGCGCCCATGCTGGTGTTGGCCCTTCGGCAGGCGGTTCGCGGGGGGGGACGCGTGGTGGTCCTGGATCCCCGGCCGATCGATCTGCCCGTTGAATTCGAGCACCTGCCGATCTCTTTCGAGAAAATGGCTTTCAGCCTGGGGCAGGTCATTCGGAAGAGCGTGGATCGGGACGGCATCTCCGGTGCGGGGGATGCGGCGGGCAAATTCTACGACGCCATCCCCGAAAATCCCGAAAAGAACGACCTGCCGAATGCGGACCCTATTTCGACCACTGCCGAGGGGCTGCGGAAGAGCCGACGGCCGGTCATCGTCTGCGGCGCCGATGTGGTTCCGGAAGGGATTCCCGGGCTGGCCGCGGACCTGGCGCTTCTGCTTCGAGCGGCCGGACCTCAAGCCGGGCTGTTTTATCTTCTGCCGGGGCCCAACGCCTTCGGTGCGGGCCTGGTCTCCGATCTCGACACCAGCCTCGATGACATTCTTTCCGGCATCGAATCCGGGAAAATCCATGCCCTGGTGGTGGTGGAAACCGACCTCTTTCGGGAAACCCCGGACCGGGAACGGCTTCAAAAAGCCCTGGACAAGCTCGACCTGCTGGCGGTGTTCGACTACCTCCATTCCCCCACCGCTCGGGCCGCGGATATTCTCGTGCCCACCCTGACCCTGTATGAAACACAAGCCATTTTCATCAACCAGGAGGGGCGGGCCCAGCAGACCCCGGTCTCTTTTGCGGGCGGGGAGCCGATCACCCAGATTTCACACCGGGATCATCCGCCCCGGACCTTTCGAAAGGACATTCCGGGACGGGACATGGCCCCCGCCTGGATGCAGCTCGCCCATCTGGGCCGGCAGTTGATCGGACCCGAACCGACGGCGCTGATCAACTGGCTGGCCGAGGCGAATCCGGTCTTCAAAGAACTTTCCAATTCGAATGATTTTCCATCCGAAGGGGTTCGACTCCGTCCGGAAAATACGGCGCTTCGGTTTCGGTTCGACCGGTTCGACACCCCTGCCGAGGATACAGACCAATTTGAAATTCTGGCCGTGGATTGGACCTTCGGCGCCGAGGCGCTGTCCGCAGATTATTCTCCGTTCCTGAAAAAAGTCGAAAAAAGACCGCATATCGCCATCCACCCGGAGGATGCGGCATCTCTCGGCCTGTCCGAAGGAGAGATCCTGCGCATCACCACCGAATCCGGCGGCATTTCCGCCCCTGTTCATGTGGCCGAATCCATGGCCAAAGGAACCCTGGTTCTGCCCCGCCATCGGGACCTCGACTGGCAGCACCTGAGCGGAAGGCGGACGACCGTTTCCAAAGACCAACTTCGCAAACCGAGCAAGGAGACCTGATGGTGACCTGGATCGCCGGCATGCTGATGTTGACGGTGAAGCTCAGCCTGGTGTTGGGTGTGCTGCTCTTTCTGGCGGCCTACCTGGTATGGGCGGAAAGAAAGTTTCTGGGCCGGCTTCAGGTCCGCTACGGCCCCAACCGGGCGGGCAAGTTCGGGCTGCTCCAGCCCATCGCCGACTCCATCAAGATGATCACCAAGGAGGATATCGTGCCCACGGCGGCCGATCCGGTGCTCTTTATGCTGGCCCCGGCGGTGGTGGCGATAACCGCGCTGCTGATGTTCGCGGTGGTGCCCTTCGGGCCTGCGGTGGTGCTGTGGGGCCGGGAGATTCCCATGGTCATCACCGACATCAATGTGGGGTTGCTGTACGTTTTCGCCCTCTCCTCCCTGGGGGTGTACGGGGTGGCCCTGGGCGGCTGGGCCTCCAACTCCAAGTTCGCCCTGCTGGGCGGGATTCGGGGGGCGGCCCAGATGATCTCCTATGAGCTCTCTTTGGGGTTGTCCCTGGTGCCGGTGGTGATGATGGCCCGGTCCTTCAGTCTGGTGGACATCGTTGCGGCCCAGGCGGATTATCCCTTTATTATCTTTCAGCCGGTGGCCTTCATCATCTTTTTTATCAGCGCCGTGGCCGAAAGCAAGCGCATCCCCTTCGACCTGCCCGAAGCTGAAAATGAACTGGGCGCCGGGTTTCACATGGAATACAGCGGCATGCGGTTCGGCCTCTTTTTTATCGGGGAATATGTCCACATGCAGGTCTTCGGGGCCCTGCTGGCGGTCTTTTTTCTGGGCGGATGGCACGGCCCGCTGCTGCCCCCGGTGATCTGGCTGCTGATCAAGATCATCGTAATATCCCTTTTCATGATCTGGATGCGCGGCACCCTGCCCCGGCTTCGGTATGATCAGCTGATGACCTTCGGATGGAAGGTTTTGATTCCGGCGGCCCTGGTGAATATCGTGGTGACCGGGGCGTTTATTCTGATATGAACATTCTTGAGCAACCATCGGGGGACCCGCTGCCGCCGGGGGATAAATCCCCCTGCCGCCAATGGAACGTTCCTTTAAAAACCCCCGGAAGGGGACGGTATTTTAAACATATACGAGTGGAAATATGACCGACGTACTTGAATCCGTAAAAGCGTTGGCGGACGGTTTCGCCACCACCTTCAAGCACCTGTTCCGGAAACCGATCACCGAGGAGTATCCGGAATACAAGCGGCCCCTGCCGGTCCGGTCCCGGGCCCGGATTATCCTGACCCGGGATCCGAACGGGGATGAACGGTGCGTGGCCTGTTACCTCTGCTCGGCGGTCTGTCCGGTGAGCTGCATTTCCATGCAGTCGACGGAGCGGTCCAACGGCCGCCGGTATGCCGCCTGGTTCCGAATCAACTTCGGCCGGTGCATCTATTGCGGGCTCTGCGAAGAGGCCTGTCCCACATCGGCCATTCAGCTGACCCCCAATTTCGACCACTGCAAACGGGAAATCCTCAGCATGGTCTATGAAAAGGAAGACCTGCTGGTGGACCACTGCGGCAAGGACCCCGATTACAATTTCTACCGGCATGCCGGAATCTCCACCGCCAAGCGGGACAAGGGCGAGCACATCAATGAATTCAAGCCGGTCCGGGTAAAAAGCAATCTGCCGTGATCCGGTGCTGATTCGAACATACAGGATTTTCCCATGACCTTTTACACGATCCTATTCTACATCCTGGCGGCCCTGATCATCGTCACCACCGGCCTGGCCATCACCCGGCGGAACATGGTCCATACCATCGTCTACCTGGTCTTCTCCTTTTTCGGCAGCGCCATGCTCTTTTACCTGCTGGGGGCGCCGCTGCTGGCCGCTTTGGAGGTGATCATCTATGCCGGCGCCATCATGATTCTGTTTTTGTTCATCATCATGATGCTCAAGGAGGAGGCCCCGGAAAGCCGGCTCTTTCCATTCCGCCAGTGGCTGCCGGCGACCCTTCTCGGCTTTGCGTATCTGGTGCTGGGGTCCCTGCTGGTGGTCTCCGCCGATCCCGAGACCGGGGAGCCGCTTCAGATCGCCACGGCCTCTCCGGCGATGTTCGGGGAATACCTGTTTCGCACCCACTGGCTGGCCATCGAGATCGCCTCGCTTCTGCTGCTGATCGCCCTGGTGGGGGCGCTGCGCCTGGGGCGGTTCGATGAATCCGAATCCCGAAAGGCCGAGGACGCATCATGATCGTACCCTATAACCATGTTCTGATTCTGGCCGGCATTCTCTTTCTGATGGGAATGTTCTGCGCCACCGCCCGCCGCAACCTGATCATGATCGTGGTGGGGCTGGAAATCATGCTCAACGCCGCTTCAGTGGCCTTTATCGGCGCCGCCCTTCGCTGGCAGCATATGGAAGGCCAGGCCATCGTCCTTTTCATCTTTGCGGTGGCGGCGACGGAGGTCTCCGTCGGACTGGCCCTGATCGTCAGCGCCTACCGGCGGACCGGCTCCGTCGATCCGGGGATGTTTAAATGATACCGGCAACGCTAACCCTCATCCTGGAAAGGAAACCAGCGGAGATTCCATGACCACACCCCCTGCTTTCGACGCCACCGTCCTGGCCGCCGTTCTGACGTCGGTTCTTCCCCTGCTGGCCTTCGGGATCATCATGATCTTCACCCGCAGCCGGGAGCGGCTCTCCGCCATGATCTCCATCGGGGCCGTCTCCGGCTCTCTGGCCTGCGCCCTGTTTCTTCTGGTGCGCCACTGGGGACTGACGGATCCCATCCTCTATACCGGGCGATGGGTCACCTCCGGGGAGTGGACCATTCCGGTGGGGGTGCTTCTGGACCCGGCCAGCCTGCTGATGCTGACGGTGGTGGCCGGAATCAGCTTTCTGGTGC
>JAABSQ010000044.1 GCA_011390315.1 Desulfobacteraceae bacterium | reverse complement strand
TAAAGAGACTAGTCCCGAGGAGGTAGCCACCCCCGAAAAAGCGGCGGAAGGCTGGACCCTGCCTGAAGATGTGGAAGGCTATGCGGAGCTTCGCGGCGGCGTGCGACTGAAAGACGACCCGGTGCAGGACGAAGTTTCCCTGGCGGAAGCCCGGCTGCAGATCAGCTACGATAAGCACGTGCCGGAGCTCCTGCCCCGCGGCAACTTCCGCTTCACCGGCGACCTGATCTACGATGCCACGGTCAGCGATCACAACGATGTCGCCCTCGAAGAGGGAGAGGGGTTCTTCGACCTGCGGGAACTGTGGCTGTCGCTGACGCCGCTTGAATTCATGGATATCAAGGCAGGGCGGCAGATTCTCACCTGGGGTACGGGCAACCTGCTCTTTCTGAATGACCTCTTCCCCAAGGATTACCAGTCTTTTTTCCTGGGACGCGACGTCGATTATCTCAAGGCCCCTTCGGACGCCCTCAAGGCATCGCTCTACAGCGATCTGGTCAATCTGGATATCGTCTATACGCCGCGCTTCGATCCCAACCGTTTCGTGGACGGGTCGCGTCTTTCCTTCTATGACCCGGCTCTCGGCGGCCTGCGCGGGGAAGACCGCCCTATGGAGACCGACCGGCCTGACGACTGGTTTGATGAGGATGAGATTGCGCTGCGGATTTACCGCAATATCGGGACCTACGAGCTTGCCCTTTACGGTTATGACGGCTTCTGGAAAGGACCGGCGGGAACGGACCCCGTTTCCGGAAAACGCATTTTTCCGGAACTTACGGTCGTGGGAACCAGCATCCGCGGTACGGTGGGCCCGGGAATCGGCAACCTGGAGTTCTCCCTCTATGACAGCCGCGACGACCGGGACGGAGACGACCCCTTTGTCCAGAACAGCGAATGGCGTTTTCTGGCCGGCTACGAACAGGAAGTCGCAACCGACCTGACGGTCGGCGTCCAGTACTATATCGAATACATGCTCGACTACGGCGCCTACCGGCGAAATCTGCCCGATGGCTTTCCCGCCCGTGAGGAGGACCGCCACTGGGTCACTCTCGACCTGACGCAGGAACTTTTGGCCCAGAATCAGCTGATTCTCAGCCTTTTCACCTTTTTTGACCTGTCCGCCGAAGACGTCTACCTCCGCCCCAAAGCGACCTATGATGTCACCGACAACTGGCAGGCGCAGCTCGGCGCCAACATTTTCCTGGGCAACGAGGACACCTTTTTCGGCCAGTTCCAGGAAAACACCAACGTCTATGCGGCCCTGCGCTACAGTTTCTAAAACGCTATTTTTTCGGCAACATTTCGGTCGCAGCGCGCTTTCCATTTCAGTTTCCAAAACACCAAATGCGGTGGCTTCTTTTGGGTTCGATCTGATCTTTGTCCCTTATTCGGTGAGTTTTTTAAATTTTCCCCCAGGGCCTTTATTGCCCCAGGGCCTTTATTGAATGACACTTTCGATATGTTTTCCATTCGTGAAATCAGTCCCGGCCGTATTCGTCTCATCACAGGAAATCATGAACTTGATGTGCCGGTTTGTATTCCGGATATTAGATATAATAGCAAAAAGGGTCTGGAGGAGGTGATTTATCTTCTTCAAAAATATGGTGAAATGAGAATTAGCTTTTCAAATGGCGGTTGCCGATTCAATTCCTTGCTGGTAGGGGATGAAGTCTTGGATACCATGAAATGTCAAAATATAGACTTCCATTGGGGCTGAAAAAGGAAACTCATCATGGTTTTGGAAAGACCGGTGCGCTGCCGGGAATGCAGCTAAGAAGGAATTGTCAGGGACCTATTTTTCCAAAGAACCCGTCCTGCCCAAACCGGAGAGAATGAAATAGTCCATCGGGAGGAAGTATGTCCCAGGTGCGGTGCAAAGAATTACGAATTGGGAACAGCTGAAATAATCTCTTTCCCGAAGGATCCCGTCAGAAACATAAAACCTTCCATTCCAACCGAGATCAGATACACCTTTCGGAACGACTATAACGGCGATGACGGAATCACGAGGATAGACAATGAGACCCTAGACCCAAAGCATCTTCTTCCACTTTCCACAAAAAAGGAGCTTTTCTGGCAATCCCCTTACGGCAGAATGACCGAGATAAAATTCAAAGCATTGGCTGAATCTTTGAAAGCCGAATGGAGATTGGATGAACCGATCATGATCTATGTGGAAGCCAATGGACATGCCCGGATTTTTGATGGAGAACACAGACTCCATGCTGCCATTTATGCAGATATCCCCGCTCTTGTAGAAATCCGCTATTTTGGAAACAGTGAAAAGCTCGGTGTTTTATTTGAAATCGATTATACCCTCAGACCTGTTTGAAAATCTGAAAATCATCTGGAGTGAAATCTTCTGATTCGAGTTTTTTTTAACTGATGCGGAGCATGATTTTTGATAGACGATTGACTTGCCGAGAATGCAGTTGGACCGGGGAGGCTGGAGATCTTCATTGCAGAACGACAGAAGTTCATTCTCTTCCTGATTATGATGTTACGGAAAGTGTGCTGGTATGTCCTGTATGCGGGACCAACAATTTTAAATGGGAGAAAGCGGATGTAATCCGTTTTCCAGAAGAACGGATAAACCGCCGAAAAGGCAAATGAGAGGCAGGCAGGCTGAGAGATTCAGGAAAAACTAATCATGAGTAGCAAATAAACCAATAACAGAGGTGCCAATTACCCTCGGCCGAGAAAAAATTGTTCTTTGGGTCCTGATTTCAGTGGCCGTAATGGTGGTGATCCAATTGGATTACCTTGTTTTCGTTCACAATGATCGCCTCGGCCAATTGGCGGATCTGATTCCGTATGCAGAAAATCTCGATACTATCTCATCCACATACCATCTGAAATTTCTTCTCGGGATCATAGTTTTATTCGAGCTATGGACAATCCGACCGGAACGATTCGGGACAGTGCTGTTCCTGCTGACGGTCGTTTCGGTCTGCATTTTTCTTCTGCGTTTTTTTTCTTTAGCCATACCGGTAGACGTCATGCTCAAAATGTGGGGTTCCCCAGAATTTGTTTCTCTGTCCTATAATTTCAGCTGGCTTGTACTCCCGACAGTGGCCGGTATTCCGCTGGTAATGGTCTGAATGGGGAAAACTTTCAGGGTATGACATCTCCGCCGCAAATGGACAGGATCGTGTTGATAAAAGCCTTGAGTTCCGAGCATTCATTGATCGCCGTGGACAAATCGTTTTCCCGGAGAATCCGTCCGGCGTCACGGGGCTTGACATAGCTGTCTCTGCACTTGCCGCTTTCGAAGATTTCCTTGATTCGGTATGCGGGTGGATTATGATGATTCACCGTCTCGGGGTTACCGCCCGGCGCGGCTCTGTTGTGCTTCGCTAGACGTTGAATCGTCGGCCAGTAAGGCAGCAGCCATGCCTCGAAATCGTACTGCGCGGCATGGGGATGAAATCTCGAATCGGTCCCTACCCATTGAATCATCTTATTTTTCGCGTCGTGTGCATCGATGAAATCAGGCGGATTTGTGCCGGTGTAAACATCCGTCAACGCAATGACATGATCCGCGGGGTTTCTTCCTTGCATAAGATTTTCCACAACCCGTCTCAATTTTTGTTCTTTGGGGATGCGGCCGTCATAGGGGAAAACATCCAACTTGGGCATGTCGCCGGTCAGCCGGGTTTTTAAAAATTGGCGCAGATGTGGAAGAAATGCCTTTTCGGTCCTGCCTTCGACGATGATGGAAATCTTCATGCGCGCCCTCCCATCCGACCCATCCGCCACACTTCGTCAAGGCTGTATTCGGCCAGCCATTGGTCAAGATCAAGGGAATCGGCCCATGTCGCGGATGCGCAGCCGTCATCATCGACATCCATAACCACCACTTCATCCGGGCTCAGAAAACGGATAAAGCGGTCGGAGTGGGTGGCGACGATCAACTGGGTGCGTTTCGCCGCCTCGCGCATGAGGTCGGCCAGCAGGCTCAGCAATTCCGGGTGCAGACTGACTTCGGGTTCGTCGATCATCGTGACCGTCGAAAGATTCGGACTTTGCAGCAGCGATACGAGCCACAGGAATCGAAGCGTTCCTTCCGACAGTTCATTCATGTATATCGGCTTGCTGAACTTTTTGTCTTTCCAGGTCATTGCAAGCAAACCGGCGGCCACCGGCGGGAAATTCAGTTCTTCGAAATCGGGGAAGGCGGTCCGCAGGGAATCAATGATGACCTCATAGCGGTCCCGGTCGCCTTCGCGCAGGTAGTAAAGATACGGCACTAGGTCCCCGCCGTCGGGGCCCGGCAGAGTCGCCGGTTTCATGGGCTGCGGCATTTTCACCGGCGCACGGGGACCGACATCCAGCACATGATATTGCGTGGCCGTCGCCAGAATACGTCTTAGTTCCTCGGGTTGACGATACATCTTCGGCACCTGCGCAAGCGACGTCTCCAGAGGATTGTGTTCCCAGTCGGGGCGGACAAGACGGTTTTCCTCTGTTTCGTAATAGCGGATATCACCGTCCGAGGAATCGATGTGCCGAAACGTTTTGTCAAAATCATCCGGCTGCTGACACAACACTTCCCCTGAAATGGCGTATCCCGTGCCTTTCGATGAAAGCCGCAGTTCATATTCAAGGGGTTGATGGCCGGGAGCCGTCATATCCACTAGAAATGAAAGATCTTCGATTTTGCCGCGTGTCAGGAGGTTCGAGATACCCCCGAATTGCGACAGAATGCTGTTCAGATTTCCGGAGGCGGAGGCGGACAAAGTGGAGAAAGCATCCAGAAAAGATGTTTTCCCGACGCCGTTTGCACCGATCAGCACCATGAACGGCCGCACAGGCAGATCGATTGCCAGCAGCCGTCGGAATCCGCTTATTTTAATCCGTTTGATTTTGTACATTATGATTCTCCTTTATAACGGAACTATCTTTTTTGCGGCCGCGGCCGCCTTTCTTTCGGGTGGAAGGGGGTTCAACCTCGCAGACACGCCGGACGATGTCGAACCGGTGTGGTTGTGCTTCCTTGAAGCCGAGGTCATCCACCAGTATGGCGTTCCAGGTTATCCGGAGCGGGTAATCGGAATCAGAGATCAGCGGGGTCTTGACTGAACCGTCCGGCGGGAGTCAGCAATCGCACCATACCTTTGCTTCAATTTCTGCAAGGGTTTGACCCGTTTGTCACATGGTAAACTCATAATCTCCCTTTACACCATTCTATATCCTTGAGGCAAGTTTTGCCTGACGTCTCCGAATTTGCTTGCTAACCAATTAATAAACCACCGACGGGAGATCACCTTGTTCAGTCCACAAGAATTTAAGATAATCCGGGAGAGAGAAAATCTCACCCAGGCACAAGCTGCTCGCCTGGCAGGAATCCCGAATTGTTTTTCTGAAAAGCGGGAACAACCGGAAAATCAGGTGGATACATTTTGGGTGAAAATGGTGTTGATTTGCCGAGGTTTGCCGAAAAGAATACAAAAAAGGCTTTCCGTAAATTTTCAGGAAAGCCTTGATATTACTGGTGCCTAGGGCGAGAATCGAACTCGCACGGGGACAAGCCCCAAGGGATTTTAAGTCCCTTGCGTCTACCTATTCCGCCACCCAGGCAGTTTGGAATTGCGATCCCCTATAGTCCAAATCAGAGGAGAATTCAAGGGAAAACCGTCTTTCTCGTCTTTCTTCACGCGCGGGGCCGATCCGGAACCGCCGCCGCAAGCCGTGACGCACCTGTCACGAATTTTTCAGGGACATGAAACACTCGGCGCCCATGGTTTTTTGAATTTCATTTCTGACCTGAAGCGCCTTTTCCCGGTTGGTGTACGGCCCGATCAAAACACGGTGCCAGACCCCTCGCTCGTCATTGTTTTGTCGAATGAAGGCCGGATACCCCCGGCGCTTCAGGATGTTCTTGAACCATTGCGCCCGGTCCGGTTCGAAAAAAGCGCCGGCCTGAAGTTCGTATTGGCCTTCGGGGGCATTTCCGTCACCGGGCGATGCCGGTCTCGGCAGGTTGGCCGTCAGTTCCCGGGCCAGCTCATCCACCGCTGTGATTTTGGTGGCGTCGCGCAGGTTCCATCCTGAACGCAGGGTGATCATGGGGATGTCCAGCAGGGTCAGCGGCACCCCGCCTTCATGATCCCGGGCGGTATAGCGGTCGGACCAGATCTTTCGGCCGGTGCGGGTGTCCCAGACATGAATGGCGGCCCCGACGCTCATGGTCGAATAGAGGCCCGCAAAGACCCGTTGGAACTCGAAAATCGAGCCGAAAACCACCGCATCGCACCCCAGAATGCGCCCCAGTTTTCGCACCGACACCCTGGCCAGGGCCGCCTGGTCCAATATCCCGAGTTGTTGAAGCCGAATATCCACCGTGCTCAGTTCCACATCCCGGTAGGGGAGGGTGCTCAGGTGGCTGTAGAAATTGACCCGGACCATGTTTTCGATGCCCTCGGCATCCGTCAGATTCAAAAAAGGCAGCACCGCCACGGAGCGGGGGAAATCACCGTACACAACGGCGGTGTCGAACTGCTGACAAGAGACCGGGGGCTTGGTCATGGCGCACCCGGTCAGAAGAACAACCGCAGCCATCGCGAGGGCCGTCATAAACCGGGCGGCATAAACCGTTGAATGAGAATCTGTCATCTGCATGGCTTCCGAATACCTGAAAACGACCGCTGCCTCCGTGATGGAGTACCGCAATCAGAAATCCTGATAGACCCCGGTGTAGGTCTCCGGCGTTATCGCCAGCAGTTCCGCCTTTACCTCGGAGGATACATTCAGCCCCTCGATGAACGCGGTCATCGCGTCCCGGTCGATTCGGCCGTGGGTGCGGGTGACCGCTTTGAGGGCTTCATAGGGCTTGGGATAGCCTTCCCGGCGCAGAATGGTCTGAATTCCCTCGGCGACCACCGCCCAGTTGTCTTCCAGGTCCCGGTCGATTCTTTCGCGGTTGAGGACCAGTTTATCCAGCCCCTTTAAAAGCGAACGCAGGGCGATCAGGGTATGGGCGATCGGCACCCCCAGGTTTCGGGTCACCGTGGAATCGGACAGGTCCCGCTGAAGCCGCGAAATCGGCAGTTTGGCCGAGAGGTGCTCGAATACCGCATTGGCCAGCCCCAGATTGCCCTCGGCGTTTTCGAAATCGATGGGGTTGACCTTGTGGGGCATCGCCGAAGAGCCCACCTCGGCGGCCTTGATCCGCTGTTTGAAATAATCCATGGATATATAGGACCAGAGGTCCCGGCTCAGATCGATCAGGATGGTGTTGATCCGCTTGAGTCCGTCGCAGAAGGCGCCCAGGTTGTCGTAGGGTTCGATCTGGGTGGTCACCCGAGTGCGGGAGAGCCCCAGGATGTCGTTGACCAGGTGATCGGCGAATGCAATCCAGTTCACATCCGGATAGGCGGCGTGGTGGGCGTTGAAATTGCCGGTGGCCCCCCCGAATTTGGCGGAAAAGGGCACCTGATCGAGCTGCTCGGTCTGGGACTGGACCCGCTCCACAAACACGTAAAGCTCCTTGCCCAGGCTGGTGGGGGAGGCGGGTTGGCCGTGGGTCCGGGCCAGCATGGGAACCTCTTTCCACTCCCGGGCCTTATCCGCCAGAGAGTCCACCGTCTCCGCCAGAACCGGCCGCACCGCCTGTTGCCAGGCTTCCTTCAGGGAAAGCGGCAGGGCGGTGTTGTTGATGTCCTGGGACGTGAGCCCGAAATGGATGTACTCTTCAAATTCCGACAGGCCCAGCGCCTCGAACTTTTCCTTCAGAAAATATTCCACCGCCTTGACGTCATGATTGGTCAGGGCCTCGATCTCCTTGATTCTCAGGGCGTCTTCCGTGGAAAAGGACCGGTAGAGGGATCGAAGCGGCTCGATGAGCTGGCGGTCGAAACCCTTCAGCCGGGGAAGGTTCCGTTCGCACAGGGCGATGAAATATTCCACCTCCACCCGCACCCGGTAACGGATCAAGGCCCCTTCGGAAAAATAGTCGCTCAGTTTTTCGGTCACCCGGCGATACCGGCCGTCCACCGGGGAGATGGCGTTCAGTGTTGAAATTTCCATATTCCTTTGAAACCTTTCTGAATCCGTATCGATGAAATGAAATGAAGCGCGGCGGCACACCTGTGGATATAAGGAAACGGGCCGAGTGTCAAGCACTGACGTGCAAGGGACCGGACCGGATCGGATGGGATCGATATGGGCGGAGGTCGCCGGCCGAATGGTTCTTGTCAAATCCGCCTGCAATTGTTACCTTAGTCGAATGACACATAATTCTATCCACAGACCCCTGATTCTCGCTTCCCGGTCCCCGAGACGGCGCTACCTGCTGGAGCAGGCCGGCCTCGAATTCACGGTGATTCCCAGCCGGTTCGATGAGGATGCGGTGGAATTGACCGACCCGGAAAATTATACCGAATCGCTGGCCCGGGCAAAGGCCGAGGAGGTCGCCACGGCCCATCCGGAGAGCTGGGTCATCGGCGCGGACACCATCGTCCTGATCGGCGGCTCCATTCTGGGCAAGCCCGGTTCGCCCGCCATCGCGCGGGAGATGCTGCGGCGGCTGAGCGGTCAGGTACACCAGGTATACACCGGATATGCCCTCTACTGCATGGAAAAGGAGCGGATGATCTCCGGAGTCGAAAAGACAAGTGTGCGGTTCAAAAAACTGACCGAAGACGAGATCGACTGGTACATCCAGACCGGAGAACCCTTCGACAAAGCCGGGGCCTACGCCATTCAGGGGCTCGGCACCTTTCTGGTCAGGTCGATCAACGGCTCCTATACCAATGTGGTGGGGCTGCCGGTCTGCGAGGTGATCGAGCTTCTGATTCGGGAAGGGGTGCTGACCCTTCAACCTTCTGAGGATGGCTCTGCCGAGTCGGGGATTCGGCCGTGACCGCCCGAACCGATGCGGATCGAAAACTGCTGCTGCACACCTGCTGCGGCCCCTGTACCATCTATCCCCTGCGAGCCCTTCGAGAAGAAGGTTTCCAGGTGATGGGCTTTTTTTACCGCCACAATATCCATCCCTATACCGAATGCCTCAAACGGCAGGAAGCCCTCGAGTCTTATGCCGAGCGGGAAGGGATGCGGGTGATCTCTCAGGAGGGGTATGACCTGGAAGGGTTTCTTCAAAATGTGGTCTTTCGGGAAGCCGACCGGTGTACTTACTGTTACCACGACCGGCTCAAATCCGCCGCCCTCATGGCCAAAAGGGGGAAATTCGACTGTTTTTCCTCGACCCTGCTGTACAGCAAACACCAGAACCACGGGCTGATCCGATCCATCGGAGAATCCCTCGGCCGGGAGGTGGGGGTTCCGTTCTACTATGCCGATTTCCGCGAGGGGTGGAAAGAGGGGATCGCGGTCTCCAAAGACCTTGGCATGTACCGGCAGCAGTATTGCGGATGTATATTCAGTGAAAAGAAGCGGTTCTATCAGGAGTAATTTCCGGGGCTCCCCTTTATAAAATTATGTTCACCAATTTCATCTACTTCATCGTCGTTCTTCTGATCTACACCACCTATCTGCCGTCGGAGGAACCCCGGTTCGGACCGGTGATCTCCGGATTCTCGGTGCTGTGCCTGATCCTGATCTTCTCCCTGTTTACGGCGATTCGGTTTCAGCGGCTGGAGAAGCGCATCACCCGGGGGGAGAATTTCGTTCGGCTCGACCACGACTACAATGCCCTGATGAACCGCCTCTCCATCGTGGCGATCGTGCTCTTCGGGGTTCATATCTACGGCCTGAACCTGGTGGAATCCCTGGCCCTGATGCCGCTTTTTTCGGCCTTTCCGACCCTTCAGGCCATCGGCTGTCTGCTGGTCTTCGTGGTCTATCTGGCGATCATCTGGTATTTTGCCTATCCTTCTTATCGGCGGCTGTACGGTTCCCGGGTGTCCCGGCGTTCCTATGTGCTGTCCAACGTCTCCTTTTCGGTGCCGGTGCTGATTCCGTGGCTGGCGCTCTCCACCATCGCCGACCTGATCAATGTGCTGCCGTTTGAACTCCCCAAACGGCTGCTGGAGACCACCTCGGGCCAGGCCCTCTTTGTGCTTCTGTTTCTGATTCTCGCAGCCTTGACGGTGCCGGTGCTGGTCCAGAAATTCTGGCGGTGCAAACCCCTGGAGGAGGGATACCACCGCAGCCGAATCGAGGCCCTGTGCCGGCGGGCCGGCGTTCAGTACCGGGACATCCTTTACTGGCCGATTTTCGAGGGGCGAATGATCACTGCGGGGGTGATGGGGCTGGTCAGGCGGTTTCGGTATATTCTGGTCACCGAGGCGCTGCTGGAGGTGCTGCGGCCCGAAGAGGTGGAGGCGGTGATCGCCCATGAGATCGGCCATGTCAAGCGCAGGCACCTGCTGTTTTATCTGCTCTTTTTCATCGGGTACATGCTGCTCTCCTATGCGGTCTTCGATCTGGTGATCTATTTCATCCTCTTCACCGAACCGCTCTATCGTTTCGTGCTGAGCACCGGGTTCAGTCAGGCGGCGGTCACCTCCACCCTGTTGACCCTGATC
>JAABSQ010000043.1 GCA_011390315.1 Desulfobacteraceae bacterium | reverse complement strand
AGCGGCAGGCCGACTGCTATGTCTATTCCCTGTTCGACACCGCCGGACCGCTGATCTCCACCTTTGAAAAGATCACCCTCACCAGCGGGCAGTCCCCGGACAAACCCAACTGGCACCATTTCAGCATCCGGGAGCGGGTGGAATATCTGCTCAAGTGCGAACGGGACAAGCGGTGGATCTTTCGCCAGGACCGGAAGATTCGAAAATCGATCGCCGTCTATCTGACCGCCATTCTGGTGGTGGGATTGGCCGGGTACCAGCTCAATTTCGGGGCGGCGGGCAAAAAGCTGTCCACCGATTTTTTCGAAAAGATCATCCAGCGGGAACTGCGGGCCAACCCCGCCGACCCGGAACTGTATACCCTGCTGGGGGATCTCTACTATCACCGGGCCGACCACCGTGCCGCGGCCGAGGCCTATGAACGGGCCATCGATCTGGCCTCGGGGGAGGCCGACGCCCATCCCCTCAACAACCTGGCCTGGCTCTACGCCACCTCCGAAGAGGAGGGGCTGCGGAACCCGGACCAG
>JAABSQ010000042.1 GCA_011390315.1 Desulfobacteraceae bacterium | reverse complement strand
CCAGCCCCGCATCAGCTTCAGGGTTTCAAAGGCGGGTACGAACTCCGCCAGCTCGAACCAGAGGTTCTCCAGAAAGCGTTTGTCGTCCCAGTTGAAATCGAACCCTACCGGGTCCTCCGGCAGCGATTTTCCCACCAGCAGCAGGTCCCCGGTTTCGGTGCGGAAATACAGCCCGGAGGGCAGAACGGTCAGGGGCAGCGGTCCTTCGGGTTTGGTCGCCATGGCCAGGGCGAAAACCTGCCGCTTCACCGGCTCCACCGGCAGTTTTACCCCGGCGGTTTCGGCCAGACCGGCGCACCAGGCCCCGGCACAGTTGACCACGACGTCGGCGTTCAGGGTTTCTCCCGAGGCCAGACGCACGCCGGTCACCTGCCCGCCATCAGACATCAGCACCTTTACCTCCTCCTGAAGATATACCGCGCCCTGGTCCCGCGCCTTGGCCCGGTACCCCATCAGCACCGCATAGGCATCGAAGTGGCCGTCCCGAGGGCCGAAGGTCCCTTCCAGCTCCCCGGGTTCATAAAGCGGATACCGGGCCTTGATCCGGTCGGGGGTCCACCATTCCACTTCGCATCCCAGGCTTTGCTGAAGTTCGAAGGCGGCTTTTGCGTGACCCCGGCCTGCGGCATCCACCAGAAACAGGTTGCCTTCCCGGCGATAACCGATATGCGGCGCCTGATCTTCCACCGCCATTTCAGTTTCGAAGTTCGCCAGCCGCGCCAGTGCATATTGGGAGATCTGAATATTCTCCTTGAGGCTGAACTGAATGCGGGCATTGGCCATAGATAGCGTGGTGGAGGATTTTTCATAGGTCGGGTCCCGCTCCACCACCGCCACCTTCAGGCTCGGTTCGAACCGGGTCAGATAATAGGCGGCGGCGCTGCCCATCACGCCCCCGCCGACGATCACCACATCATACCGCTGTTCGCTCATAGCTTCCTTTCCATCATCCGTTCCGTGGTGCGTGGCTTGCGATTCATGTCGGGCGGCGGGATTCTTCCGTCGCCGACCCGTTTTTTTTCGTTGGCCTTTCGATCATAAACAACTGCCGAGCCTTTTGAATCACCTTCCGCCGCAAATCGGGTTTGTCCCGGGTATACCGGTAGGCCCGAACAAAGGCGCCGAAATCGGTTTTGTGATTATCTCTATTTTCATCATTACAGTTGCGGCAGCTCATGACATGATTCCTTTTCTGGCGTCGCCCGGCCCGAAACCCTTTCTTTCAAAAACGCTGTTCGCCGGTCCATTTGGAGTCGTATTTTTCCAAATTCTTGCACAAATTGCAAATGAAAAGAGGGAAATGCAGGCCACCTGCCCTAATCCAACACCTCCCGCACCTTCGCCGCCAACCCGGTCACCGTAAACGGCTTCTGGATAAACCCGATATCGGCGTCGAGAACGCCGCTGTGGGCGATGACGTTGTCGGTATAGCCGGACATGTAGAGGACCTTCATGTGCGGATGGGTGGAGGAGATTTTGTCGAACAGTTCCCGGCCGTTCATGTCGGGCATGACCACGTCGGTGAGAAGCAGGTGGACCGGTCCCTCGTGGCGATTCAGTTCGATCAGGGCCGATTCGCCGCTGTGGGCGGACAGCACTCGGTAGCCTTCCCGCTGGAGAATGGTAATCGTCAGCTCCCGGACCTGCTGGTTGTCTTCCACCACCAGGATGGTTTCGGTGCCGTCCGGATCGGTGGCGGGTATCGGCTTGGGCGCCTCGGCTTCGGCGAACACCTTCCCGCCGGCCATCGGCAGATATACCTTGAAGGTCGATCCGGCCCCCGGTTCGCTGTAAATCCAGATGTGACCGGCATGCTGTTTGACAATGCCGTAAATGGTGGCCAGACCCAGGCCGGTGCCTTTGTGTTTTTCTTTGGTGGTGAAAAAGGGTTCGAAGATGTGTTCGCGGGTTTCGGCATCCATGCCGCACCCGGTATCGCTGACGGCCAGCATCACATAGGGACCGGGGGTGACGCCTTCGTGGTGCGCTGCATAAGCCTCGTCCAGCACCGCCGCAGAGGTTTCGATGGTCAGCTCTCCGCCGTCGGGCATGGCGTCCTGGGCGTTGACCGCCAGGTTCATGACCACCTGCTCCAGTTGCCCGGCATCCCCTTGAATCGGCGGCAGGGTTCTATCCAGATCCATATGGATGACGATATCCTCCCGAATGGTCCGCCGAAGCAGTCGGTGGAAATGCTTCAACAGTCCGTTGAGATCCACCGGTTCGACCTTGAGGGTCTGTTTGCGGCCGAAGGCCAGGAGCTGGCGCACCAGATCCCGAGCCCGCTTGCCGGCGGTTACGATGGCGGTCAGGGAATCTCTGCGGGGGTCCCTGCCCACGGCATCCGCCAGGAGCATTTCCGAATAGCCGAGGATCGGCGACAGGAGGTTGTTGAGGTCATGGGCCACGCCGCCGGCCAGCCGCCCGATCGATTCCAGTTTCTGAGACTGATGGAACTGCTCCTCCAGCCGGGCCCTTTCTTCTTCGGCCCGCTTGCGTTCCGTGATGAACCGGGCCTGCTGCACGTTCTGGTAGGCGGTGGTCGACAGCTGGTCGGCCAGCGTGAAGAGGGCCCGGGCCACTCGGTCGAAGCGCTCCCGGGACATGGCCGGCACCTCCCGGAAGGCCGCAACCGCCTCCTCTTCATCGACGCCGATCTCATGAGCGTATTCGCGGATTTTCGCCTCGGTCTGGGTGTCGTCCCGCACCTGGCCGATCAGCCAGTTGGCGATGTGCCGTCCGCCGACCGAGATCGCCGCGCCGGCATCCCACAGACCGCCGCTCAAACAGGGCTGAATGCTCGGGCCATCCATCCGGAATCGGCCGATCACCGCATCGGATTTAAAACAGTTGATGCGGCCCTTTTCCGCTCGGCGAATGATGTCCCGGCAGAGGCGGCAGAAATTGCTCGGTTCGGTAATCGGGGTGCCGTCGGTGTCGGTAATAATCGAGGCGACGCCGGTGGCATTGGCGAACTCATCCTGGAGCCGTTGAATATCTTCTATATTGAAAAGATCGCCAAAACGGATGGAGTCGGACTCATCCAGCGGCAGGGTCAGGGCCAGGATCCGCCGCTCCAGGGCCTCCTCGGCCCGTTTGCGCTCGGTGATGTCCACAAAGGTGACGATTACCTGCTGAATGTCCCCCCCGGCGTTTTTCACCGGATCGGCATTCACCAGAACCCATATGACATCCCCGTGATCCGGCCGGCGAATGCCGGTGATCATGTCCCTCAACGGCCCACCGGTGGTCAGCACCTGATTCGCCGGATAGGATTCCGGCGCCATTCGTTCGCCGTCGGCCCGAAGAAACGCCCAATTCGGATCCCGGGAGACCCGCCCCAGTGCCTGATCTTCGGTCAATCCCATTAAATCCAAGGCCTGGGGATTGATGTCGGTGATCCGGGTGTCGGCATCGTGGACCACCACCGCCGCATGGATGTTCCGGATGAGAGCGGTGTTTCGGGCCTCGCTTTCTCTGAGCCTTTCCTCTGCCGCTTTCCGGTCGGTGATGTCGATGATGACGCCGTTCCACAAAATACCGCCGTCTTCCTCCGGTTTGGGGATGGAACCGGCCTTGACCCACCGGACTTCTCCATCCGGCCTTCGGATCCGATGTTCGAGATGGTAGGGACTCATCTTGCGAGCGGATTCGGAAATGGTCGTCTCTACGGTCTGCCGGTCCGCTTCATGCACCAGACGCATCAGCACCTCTCCGTCCGCCATCACCGCCTCGGCGCTCACCCCGAAAATGTCGTACACGCCCCGGCTGACGTAGGGAAAATCGACCGATCCGTCCGATGCCAGCCTGAATTGATACAGCACCCCGGGAATGGCTTC
This sequence comes from Desulfobacteraceae bacterium, assembly GCA_011390315.1. Lineage (GTDB taxonomy): Bacteria > Desulfobacterota > Desulfobacteria > Desulfobacterales > Desulfococcaceae > JAABSQ01. The sequence goes on along the minus strand of JAABSQ010000042.1, from coordinate 7,227 downwards.
CGAGATGAGCCGCAGCCGTTCTTCGCTCTCCCGCAGGGCCAGTTCCGCCCGTTTTCGCTCGGTGGTAACCAGAAAATAGACGGAAATGCCATTGGGACGCGGATACACCCGCACCTCATACCAGTTCTGATAGGGCGGCACCTCGAAGTAGGTTTCAAACATCAGGGGGCGACGGGTCCGGACGGCCTCCCGGTAGCGGTTTTCAAACACAGACCCCCGGGCTTCTGGAAAGGCCTCAAACAGCGGCTTTCCGATCACCTCGTCGGCGGTCCGGCCCAGGGACCGCTCCGCCGCTTGATTCCAGTAGGTCACCACCAGGTCGTCATCCAGGGCGAAAAAGGCGTCGGAGATGCTCTCCAGCGTATCCACCAGCATCTGCTGAAGATGGGCTTCGCGGTCTTGGGCTTGCCGCCCTTCCGAAGCATCAGCCGGTTTTTTTTCATCGGTATTGGAGGCCATAGGCATTCGCTTCCCTATCTTATAGAGATTCCGTCCGCAACGAATCGGTCTTCATTCATTCAGCCGTCCGGCGCCTCCCGCTCTGAAACCGCCGGCGCCGCCCAGGTTCGTTTCCTGAAAAATGAAGATCCAATATTCTCAGTATACCTTCTCCGCTTCGGAATGGCCAGCACAAGTTGTCGCGCCTCTTGATTCACAACCCTTTTCCGGACGCATCCAGCACATCCCGCACTTTGGCGGCCAGTCCATTTACCGAGAAGGGTTTCTGAATGAAATGAATGCCCGGATCCATGACGCCGCGATGGGCGATGACATTGTCGGTGTAGCCGGACATGTATACCACCTTGACCTTGGGATACCGGTCTGCCACCTGCTCATACAGCTCGCGACCGTTCATTCCGGGCATGACCACGTCGGTCAGAAGCAGATGAAGCGCTCCGTCGTGGTGATCCAGCCCGGCCAGGGCCGCTTTGCCGCTGTCTGCGGTCAGGACCGTATAGCCCTCGCGTTTCAGAATGACCTCGGCCAGTTCCCTTACCTGCCGGTTGTCTTCCACCAACAGGACGGTTTCCGTGCCGGTCCGGGTCGCCTCGGCCCGGTCGAAAGCGGGCGGGTTATCGGCGCGGGTCGCTTCCGGGGATACCGGCAGATAGACCTTGAAGGTGGCGCCCATCCCGGGCTCGCTATAGACCCGGATGTTTCCCCGGTGCTGTTTGACGATGCCGTAAACAGTGGCCAGCCCCAGTCCGGTGCCCTTGTCCTTCTGTTTGGTAGTAAAGAAGGGTTCGAACACCTTTTCCCGGGTATCCGCGTCCATGCCGCACCCGGTATCGCTCACCCCCAGCATGACATAAGCGCCGGGAACGACGCCCGGGTGCCTTTTTGCATACGCGTCATCCAGATCCACGGCCTGGGTTTCGATGGTCAGTTCACCGCCGTCGGGCATGGCGTCCCGGGCATTGACCGCCAGATTCATGATGACCTGCTCCAGTTGACCGATATCGCCGCGCACGGGCGGCAGGTTCGGACCGGGAATCATGCGAATGGCGACATCCTCCCGAATGGTGCGCCGAAGCAGGCTTTCGAAATCCTTCAAGACCCGATTCAGGTCGAGGGATTCGACTTCGAGGGTCTGTTTACGGCTGAAGGCCAATAACTGACGCACCAGGTCCCGGGCCCGTCTGCCCGCGCTCACAATCTCTTCCACCGGTCTGCGGCGGATACCGGTGTGAGCGGCATCCTCCAGCAGCATTTCCCCGTACCCGAGGATCGGCGACAGTAAATTGTTGAGATCATGGGCCACCCCGCCGGCCAGTCGACCGATGGAATCGAGTTTCTGAGATTGGCGGACCTGCGCCTCCAGCCGGGCTTTTTCGGCCTCCGCCTGCTTGCGGGCGGAGATGTCCATCAGAATCCCTTCATAGGCGATGACTTCTCCGCCCTCCTTTCGTCGGATGACAGTGCTGTCTTCGATCCAGCGGATTTTTCCATCGGGCCGTCGGATCCGATACGGCCTATGACTCACTCTGGTTTGAGTAGAATCGGCACTGCATATAGCCACCTCATGCGTCACTCGCTCAAGATCTTCCGGGTGGATTACATTCAAGTAGAGAATCTTAGCGGAGATAAAATCTTCTGCAGACCATCCAAATATGCTCTCTACATTCGCCGAGGCGTATTCCACCGGCCAGCCGGTCTCATTTTTCCATACAAATGCCGCGACCGGACTTCTGACGATGATGTCATTGGCAAGTCGAAGTGCATTCTCCGCCGCTTTTCGTTCGGAAATATCATGAGCGATAATTTGTGCGTATTGAATTCTACCAGCCTTATCCGGCACCGGATGAACCTGAGACAGCAGCCACCGATCACCCGAGGGAAACCCGACCCGGTCTTCGTATTCCCGAGAGACACCGGAATCGATTGCTTTGCGGATGCGCTCAGTATACCCTTCCGCAGCTTCAAGATGAAGATATTGAAAGGATTTACCGACAAAGGTTTCGGGGTCACCACCGAATAGGTCCGCCACTTTTCTGTTCATTAATCGACAAACCCCCTCTCTATCCCAGACCGAGATCAACATGTCGGCATTGTTGAACAGCAAACGATATTTTTCTTCACTCTCCCGCAATGCCGTTTCGGCCCGCTTGCGTTCGGTGATATCCCGTACGATGGACAAGACCAGATCCCGCCCCTGAATGCGCATTCGACGGTTGTGGACCTCGATCGGCACCCGGGTCCCGTCTTTTCGCAGATCGAGGCCCTCAAAAAAGTCCCCTCGAGCCAGTTCATCCCGGATGATGCCGCCCGGTTCGCCGCGCACTTCGGGGGCTTGAAGGTCGGCCACCCGCATGGCCCGAAACTCCTCCCGACTGTAGCCCAGCATCTCCGAGGCGGCGGCATTGGCATCCAGAATGCGGTCGTCTATCGTTTCGATGAAGACCGCATCGGGGCCCTCCTCAAAAAGGATGCGAAACCATTCCTCCCGCTCTTGCAGGGCGGTCCGGGAGTGGATCACAAAACGCCGGCCGAGTCCCAACCCCAACAAGCCCAGGCAGCCGATCACGGCGTGAGAGAGTGCGATATGGGTCTGTTGTCGACCGGCGATCTGTTGATAGGGGGCAAACGGAACCGACACACTGATGCCGCCGCGAATATCGCCCGGCCGGTAGCCCTGTTCCGCATGGCATTTGAGGCAGGCGACTTCGGTGACCAAGGGTCGCATGAATCGCAAGGATGGCTGCCCGCTCATGACACTGAAAGAGCTAAACTCCTTTGTTCCGGCATGAAATGCCTTCAGAGCCTTCGTTTCCCAGTCATCGGGTCCATTCTCGGGCCGAATCGGGTTGAGACTGGTGATATGCCCCCGGGTCCCGTAGGTCTCCCGGCCCAGTTCGTGAACCTGGCGGGTCATGTAAGCCGGGTTGACCAGGGTCAGCCGTTTGCCGTTGGTGGTGACCACGTCCCGGTCGGGAATGTGGGCCAGGTAAGGGTTGGGCGGGGTATGGTCGGCGGGCGGCACATAGACGCCGCCGTGAATCGTGGCCCATCGCCGGTAGATCAGGTCTTTATTAAAACTTGAACGGGCCTCCACCAGGGCCAGCTCGGCAGCCGCCTCCCCGGCCCGATGCCAGTTTAAAAAGAACGACCCGCCGATGATACCGACCCATAAAACAGTCGCCAAAATGAAGAATATACGATCGCCTTCAGCGTTCAAGGCGAAAATGGGTTCCGTTTTCATCGATTCTCCGCGAAAAAAAGATAATCCTTAAGTATATATCGTTATTGGGCGCTTCTGGTTTTAAAATGAAAATATAGGCCAATATTCAGGTTTCTGACAAGAGCGGAATTCCGCCTGGGCCTCGGTTCTTATCCTTGACATGCCGCACGGGTTTAAGGTAAGCATTTAACTTATTGAATATGTCCCGTTAATTTTTTTTAACGATTCCCGTATTCTCTGAGACTGATCTAACCAATCAGCGATTTACATATAATCCATCATCCCGTGATTGTCTCGCTGAGGATTAGAATCATGCATTTCATGTCGGATGGAGAAGGGCTGCAGCATGGAAGGATCGATGAACCAACCCGGAAACCGACCTATGCCGAACTGGAAAGCCGGGTCCGATCACTTGAGCAAGCCCTGTGCGATCAGAAAACCACCGAAGAAGAACTGCGGCGGAGTGAAGCACGCTATCGCGGGTTATTCAATAGCGCCATGACCCATTTGGTCACCAATGCATGGGAAGCCATCGAAGGTCCGGGAAGTGTCCATATGGCCATCTCCGTCGGTCGCGCTTCGGATTTTTCCGGAAGCCGTTTTTATCCGCCGGACGGCAGTCTGTTCAAGGACAGCTATGCCTGTGTGTCGATATCGGATACCGGATGCGGTCTGGCGGAAAACGAGGTGGACAGGATATTCGATCCCTTCTTCACCACCAAGTTCACCGGCCGGGGACTGAGCCTGGCGGTGGTTCCGGGAATCATCAAATCTTGGTGCGGAATGATCGGCGTGGAGATCTGAATCCCGAACGGGGCGGCTTCTTTGACCAGCGCCAGGGCAAAAGCGGTCGTCCCGGCTCTAATTGAGGTGGCCACAGAGAACCCGGATTAAGGCTTTAAATACCCCGCTGAGGAAAACTGTCCTGCATCGTTTCAATGGCTGCTTCTTCAATGGAACAGGGGGTGTGGCCCTATTAGGAGCTTATCGATGAAATTCGGCTTCAATTCGTTCAGAGAGGAAAATCTTTAATAGGGACTGATAGGGCACGTCGCGTTTATTGGCCAGAACTTTCAATTCTTCGATCATGGATTCGGGCAGACGGACCGAGATGGTTCGAGTGGACGGTTTCAGACGGGGCAAAACGATTTGCTCTGCATCGGTCCAATCGATATATTCTGAAGAGTCATGCTGCTGCCAAAACAGGCGCTCTTCAGCTTCTGTTTTAAATTCCGGTATTTTCTTTTTCATTCTTGTTGGTACCTCTCGATCTCTGGAAAAGTCATATCCCGTGCGGATATGATCCTTATCTTTTCATTACGAACCGTAAACACAGCAAAAAGCAGGCGATCTCTATTGGTTCTCCCGAGGACATAATACCTGTTTTCAAATTTTGAGTGCTTTCGGTCGCGCTTTAAAATAAGTGGCTTATTGAAGAAAATCTGCTCACATTCGTCTTTTTTTACAGCATGCTTATCCCAATTCTTTGAACTATTCCCCTGATCCCAATCGAAACCGGTACAATTTGCGAGCACTTTGTTTAACTTAACCATATAAATGTATACCTTGATCATATACAAGGGTCAATCTAATTCTGATAGGATAATTACAGATCACTTCTTTTACAAACTGCATTCGAAACTCCCTTTCCGGTTGAAGAGGCCAGAGGTCCGGGGGCTGGATCATTAGCAGGCTTTGATCCAGTCGCCTAAACATCGGATATCCAAAAAACCCTTGTGATGGCACTACTGATCAGTTATTATTTCATAAAATTGATGCGAATTCGCATCGATTCATGTGAAGGCGAGCATCGGCGTTCCGGTTCCATGTGTGAGATGCCCCAAGTGCCATTTTCATTCGGGCAGCCATAAGCCACCCGAATCAGACCAGCCGACGATCTCACCCGAATACGACAACGACAGGAGAATGACGGAATGAAAAAGTGGCGATGTACGGTATGCGGATACATCCATGAGGGAGACGAACCGCCCGACGAGTGTCCGGTATGCGGGGCGGACAAATCCATGTTCGAAGAAGTGACCGAGGAAGAAGACCGGGCCGAGGCGGCCGAAACCCGGAAGGGACCGGAAGGCGAAACGGAAAAAAAGGCCGAACCCGAATCGAAGCCGGCTGAAACGGCGGCGAGCAAAGGCCCCCGAAAATGGCGATGCACGGTCTGCGGGTATATTCATGAAGGAGACGAACCGCCGGATGAATGCCCGGTCTGCGGTGCGGACAAGTCGATGTTCGAGGAGGTGACCGAGGAAGAACCCCAGGTATTCGAAGCCGCAGATATTCAGATACAGGCGGAGGACAAAAAAGCGTCCGAAAAGAAACCGGGTGAGGAGGCCCTGCCGGACGATAAGGCGGCGGAAAAAAAGAAACCGAAGCCGAAACCCGACCCCCGGGCCTATGATCTCGGTCCGGTGCCCGGCACCTTTCGGGGTCGAGCGGTCTACATTCTGCACCAGCAGATGCTCAAACACCACGGCCACCCGATGGTCGTCCACATCCCCAACGGGGTGCTGCCCATGGTGTTTATTTTTATGATTCTGACGGCGCTGTTTCAGGCGCCGGGGTTTGGCGCCGCCGCCTTCTGGAGCCTCGCCTTTGTGGTGATCACGCTCCCGGCGGTGATCTACTCGGGCTACATCGAATGGCAGAAGCGGTACCGGGGATATCCGAGCGACCGAATCATCAAAAAGATCATCGCCGCATCGGTGGTGGCAGTGTCCTCCATAGCCGCGCTGATCTGGTGGATTTTCGATCCGGACGTGCTCTCTTCATCCGTGAAGTGGGCATTCATCACCCTCAATCTGGTCACCCTGGCGGCGGCGATCGTCGCCGGATACATCGGCGGCAAATACGTCTTTCGGGATTGATGACCGGCTGAATCGCGCGGTTTTCGAGCCGCTTCGGCAGAAATCATCAAAAAACCCCGTGCATCCATCTTCAGAATGCACGGGGTTTTCTATTTCCCCTGAAAGACACCGGCCGTTCTCCCATTCGGGCGCACCCGATCCAGGGATTTTTCATTAAACCATCGGTTCGTTCTCCATCAGGGTCCAGATGCCGCAGGGGCAGCCGGCGGTGCAGAAGCCGCAGCCGATGCACAGATCCGGATCGACCACATACTCGTAGTCGTCGCCGCCCTTGTCTTTGCGAGTGATGGCGGCCTGGGGGCAGATGGTCACGCACATGCTGCAATCCCGGCAGGCCCCGCAGGAGGCGCACTGAGACCCGCACTCGCTGGTGTCGTGGAACTCGGTGATACGAGGGTCGAAATACTCCAGGGTGACCCGGCTCTTGTCGAGCATCACCCGCCGGTCGCCGGAGGGCCGCTTGCCCTCCAGAATGTCATTCATCACGGACGAAGCCCGGCGGCCCGCGCCGATGGCGTCGGTGATGAGCCCCGGCTTGACGATGTCGCCCACCGCAAAGATCTTGGGATCGCTGGTCTGAAAATGCTCGTTGACCACCACAAACCCCCGGTCGGTTTTGACGGTGTCCGGCAGAAAATCGAGTTCGGGCTGATCCCCGATTGAGAT
>JAABSQ010000041.1 GCA_011390315.1 Desulfobacteraceae bacterium | reverse complement strand
GGCCACGGAGATGGGTTTTCTGGGCAAGGATATCATGGGCAGCGGATTTGATTTTGAAATCAGGATTTTCCAGGGCGCCGGCGCTTTTGTATGCGGCGAATCCACGGCGCTGACCCTGTCCATCGAAGGCAAACGGGGCATGCCCAAAGCCGCTCCCCGGCCGAGGACCACGGAAGAGGGGCTTTTTGACAAGCCCACCCTGCTGAACAATGTCAAAACCTTCTCCTATGTTCCGCAGATCATCAACAAGGGCGGAGACTGGCTGGCCGGCATCGGGACCGAGAGCAGCAAGGGCACGGCTGTTTTCGCCCTTACCGGAATGGTGAACAAGTGCGGTCTGATCGAGGTCCCCATGGGAGTGACCATCCGTGAGATCATTTATGATATCGGCGGAGGGATTATGAACGACAAGCCGTTCAAGGCCGTCCAGACCGGCGGCCCCTCCGGCGGATGTCTGCCGCCGCAATTTCTGGACACGCCGGTAGACTATGATTCCCTCAAGGCTGCAGGCTCCATGATGGGCTCCGGCGGCATGGTGATCATGGACGAAAGCACCTGCATGGTGGAAATCGCACGCTATTTTCTAGATTTTACCCAGAAAGAATCCTGCGGGCAGTGCACCCTCTGCAAACTGGGTACCAAGCAGATGCTCAATATCCTGGAGGACATCGTTGCCGGCAAAGGCCAGGAAGGGGACATCGAGACGCTGCTCCAGATCGGGGAATCGGTGAACGAGGGTTCTTTGTGCGGTCTCGGCCAGAGTGCAGCCAATCCGGTGCTGACAACGATCAAGTATTTCCGGGACGAATACGAAGCCCACATCAAAGACAAGCGGTGTCCCGCCCTGTCCTGCACAGAACTGATTTCCTACAGGATCAATCCTGAAAAGTGTACGGGCTGCGGGATCTGCGCCAAGGTCTGCCCGGTAGAGGCGATTACGGGGGCCAAAAAAGAGGTCCATCTACTTGACCAGGAAACATGCATCAAGTGCGGTATGTGTTTTGAAAAATGCCCGACGAAATTCAGCGCGGTGGAATGCGTCTCCGGCGGCATAGAAGAAGGCGTCTCCGGCGACATAGAAGAAGGAGGTAAATAGTGGCAGGGCAAATCAATCTAATCATCAATGACCGGTCGATCGCTGCCCGGGAAGGCATGACCATCCTGGAGGCGGCGCTCAGTAAGGGAATCTATATTCCGCATTTGTGCCATCATCATGAACTTGAACCGGTCGGCGCCTGCCGGCTCTGCCTGGTGGAAATACAGGGAGAATGGAAAAAGACCGTGATCTCCTGCAAGACACCGGTGAAAGAGGGCATGGTTATCAAAACGGAAACCCCGGAAATCAACCGGACCCGGCAGGTTGCGATGGAACTGCTGATCGCTGACCACGACACCGACTGCCTGGTATGCGGCCAGAATACCAAATGCAAGCTGCAGCAGGTGGCCGATCACGTGGGGGTGAACAAGGACCGGCTGGGGCGCTTGAAACCCCGTGCCGAAAGGCTGCCGATCGACGATTCAAACCCGTTTTTCGACTTTGATCCCAACCGGTGTGTCCTGTGCGGAATCTGCGTGAGAACCTGCGATGAACTGCAGAACATCAATGCCATCGATTTTGCATACCGGGGTCTCGGCACGAAAATCGCCGGGTTCGGCAACAAGCCGCGGATCGAATCCAACTGCGAATCCTGCGGTGAATGTGTTGTACGGTGCCCGGTAGGCGCCCTGACTGAAAAAGGCGCCAAAAACCCGACCCACCAGATTCGCACGGTCTGCACTTTTTGCGGGTGCGGCTGCGGCCTCTACCTGGGGGTCCGGGACAATGAGCTGGTTTCGGCCAGGGGCGATCGGAAGAGTGAGGCCAACAACGGCCGGCTCTGTGTCAAGGGCCGCTTCGGTTACAAGTTCGTCAACAATCCGGAGCGCCTGACCACCCCCTTGGTGAAACGCGACGGCGAATTTGTCCCCGTGGAATGGGATGAAGCCCTGGATATAATCGCTGACAGATTTTCCAAAACCGGCCCGGAAGAATTTGCCACGATTGCCTCGGCCAAATGTACCAATGAAGACAATTATGTTGTTCAGAAATTTACCCGTGCAGTGATGAGGACCAACAACCTCGATCACTGCGCACGCCTCTGACATGCTCCGACTGTGGCCGGTCTGGCCACTGCACTGGGAAGCGGCGCAATGACAAACTCCACAAAGGAACTGGGAGATGCCGCAGCCATCCTGGCGATTGGTACGAACACCACGGCAGCCCATCCCATCGTGGCGCTTCAGGTAAAGGATGCGGTGAAAAAAGGCGCGAAGCTGATCGTCGTCAATCCCAAGGAGATCGAATTGTGCCGGTTTGCCCATATCTTCCTGCAGCCGAAACCCGGCACGGATGTCCCGCTGCTTATGGGAATGGCCCGGGTGATACGCGATGAAGGGTTGCATGACACTGCATTTATTGCGGAACGGTGTGAAAATTTCGAAGAATTGGAAAAATCTCTGGAAACGTTCGACCTGGATACGGTGGAATCGATCACCGGTGTGCCCAAGGATAAAATTGCCGAGGCGGCAAGGGTCTATGCCACCGAAGATCCGGCATCCATTATTTACTGCATGGGGATCACCCAGCATACCCACGGTACGGACAATGTTCTGGCAATCAGCAACCTGGCATTGATGACCGGGAATATCGGCAAACCGTCTTCCGGTGTGAACCCCCTTCGGGGGCAGAACAACGTGCAGGGCGCATGCGACATGGGGTCTCTGCCCAATGTCTATCCAGGGTACCAGGCGGTAAGCTCCCCCGAACACAAAGCGAAATTTGAATCGGCCTGGGGCTGTGCGCTGAGCGACTCTCCGGGGTTAACGCACACGGAAATATTCGACGCCGTTCATTCGGGCAAGATCAAATCGCTCTATGTAGTGGGAGAAAATCCCTATCTGACCGAAGCCAACGCCTGCCATGTAAGAGAGGCGATGGAAAAGGCGGATTTTCTTGTCGTTCAGGACCTTTTTATGACAGAAACCGCCCAATTGGCTCATGTCGTTCTGCCGGGCGCCAGTTTTGCCGAAAAAGACGGCACCTTCACAAACACCGAGCGCAGGGTCCAAAGGGTGCGTAAGGTGATTGAACCTCTGGGAGGCGCCAAACCGGACTGGTGGATTACCTGCGAAATCGCCAAACGCCTCAACGGGAAGGGGTTTGATTATTCGAGTTCCAAAGAAATCATGCAGGAAATCGCCTCCCTTACTCCGTCCTACGGCGGTATTTCCTATGAACGTTTGGAACAGGGGAGTCTGCAATGGCCTTGCCCCACAGAAGACCATCCCGGAACCCGGATCCTACACACGGAGCGGTTTGCCACCCCAAGCGGCAAGGGCAAGTTCATGCCCCTCACTTATCGGAAATCCGCTGAGGAGGTGGATGAACAGTATCCGCTGCTTTTAACGACGGACCGCAGTCTCTATCACTTTCATGGTACCATGACACGCAGAGTATTCGGCCTGAATATCCTGGAAAAGGAAGAGCAGTTAAAGATCCATCCCAAGGATGCTTCCCTTTTCGGGGTAAAAGACGGGGACTTGGTGCGGGTAGCATCCCGCCGAGGCGAATTGGAGGCGAGAGCGTTTGTCACCGACCGATGCCCTCCGGGGATGGTGTCGATGACTTTTCATTTCGCCGAAACCCCCACCAATGTTCTGACCTCCTGCGAGCTGGATCCGGTGGCAAAGACGCCTGAAACAAAAGTCTGTGCGATTCGAATCGAGAGGCTTGAAGGGGCGAGACCCGCAGAAGTGAGCGATCTGTCAAATCAAAATCGAGGGCAGGCTGCAGGGTAGGGGACGTACATGAACATTTGAATTGATGGTTGAAAGATTAACCTCAAAATAGATCCTGCCGGCCGGCGTTTCTCTTGTCGCCGGTAGAAGGCGGGTGATGGCAAAAACAGCAAAGCGCGGATTGTGTAACAATCCGCGCTTTACTGTTTGTTCAGAAGGAAGTGGGAATGATGTTCAGCCAGGGACTGGAATCCGATCCGGGTTTATTTTCCTCAGTTCCGGTTTCATAACTGTTTTGAAGCATTTCAGGAAAAATCTGAGGCAGTTTGTAAAAAGATGAGAGGGAATCCGGCTGATCTGAGATGGCCTCGACCAGTAATCGAGTCACCCGGGGATCGAAATTCGTGCCGCTGGCCCGGCCGAGCTGTTCGAATGCGCGTTCCAGTGAAAGGGGGGTGATGTTCCGCCGTCCCGAGAGCATGGTTTCAAAGGCGTCGCATACTGTAAGGATACGGGCGCCCAGAGGGATATTGTCCCGATCAAGGCCGTCGGGATATCCCGAACCATCGAACTTTTCATGGTGGTGAAGAATCAGCGGGATCAGTTCGTTCATAAAAACCAGGGGCTTCAGAATTTGAGCGCCGATTTCAGGATGCCGCCGGATTTCCAGCATTTCCCGGTGGGACAAGGTCCCGAGCCGTTCCAGAATCCGGTCGGTCGTGCCGATTTTCCCGATGTCGTGCAGCAGTCCGGCATGATATACCTGTTCGACCTGATGTTGCGGCAGGTCCATTTTTTGTGCGGTCATTCTGGCCAGATGAGCGACCCGGAGTGAATGGCCGTGCGTCGTCGGATCCTTGGCTTCGAGAGCCACGACCAGACCTTCCACGGTCTGCCGGAAAGCGGTCAGCATCCGCTCATCATATCGAATCGCCTTGTGCAGGGCGATTGCGCCATGTTCGGCCAAAGCCATGAGAAAATCCGTTTCAGTCGAATCCGGGATCTGCTTCCGGCTGAAGTAAACCGCCAGCAGTCCAGAATACGGCGGGGCAATATCGACGCATACCCCGTAAACGGAAATCACCCATCTTTTGCCCAGCGGGTCCAGATCCGGAATTTTCGAATCTTTCCGTGCGTCTTCGATAAAAGATCGGGTTCCCGGCTCGAGGGTGAAGATTGCATTCAGGGCCTGATAATCCACCCTGTACAGGTTCCTGTAGGGAAAGCCGTGAGAGATTTTGGTTTCGATCCGTTGATCTTTTTTGTTTAATATCCAGAAAATACTTCCCTTGGCAGTGAAAAGATCGGTGATATGGGTCACAATCGTCTGGATGATTTCTTCGGTGCGCGTCCCGGAATGAATGGCTTTGGCTACATCCGACAGGGTCTGAAAGTATTTTTGGTATTCTGATGGCATATTCAGTCGGATTCGGGAGAAATCAACCGGCCCAGAGGTAGAGAAAGCAGCCGATGTAAATCACGGTGACCACCGCCACGATGGTCATTTTCAAGCTGGACAGTCCGGATGCCCGATGCACTCCCACATATTCGACCACGCTGCCGTAAAGGGCGAAAAGAATCAAGTAGGCGATCAGGAAGACACCGGGTCTGATGATCTGAGCGGCGGCCAATGCCGGCGCCAGGGGCCAGAGAGCGATACTGGCCGCGCCGATATTCAGATACGGAGGCATGAACTGTCGGCGCCCGCCGGCTCCGCGGCAGAAAACCCAGATAAACAAAGCGGCGCCTCCATGCACGAGAAAGGCCAGGCCGACACCTGCCGTCAGGATGAAAACGGCATTGAAAGTAAGTGTATGGACCGTGCCCTGGACCAGCAGACGTTTGCTGAAGTGAATGGCGGAACCGCCATAGATCAGGCCCAGGACGGCTACGTTGACCATGCAGTATCGCAAGGCCAGACCGCTGTTCATCATTTCGTCGAATCCCCTGCCTTCTAGACGCAGGATTCTTTTCATATAATTGAAATATTGCATTTTTCTCTTTACAGCTCCGGAGGCAGGCCGGTCATGCCGTCCATCGGCCGGAGAAGCCATGACTTCTCCGGCCGACTGCTTGCTGCTGATTTCAGCCATTAAGTCCAGGGCACAAGTCCCCAGAAGAAGACAGCGCAACAGATCGCGACGATCAGAAGCGGCCATCCGATTCCGTTATAGCGCTTTTCATCGTAATCGCCCCAGCCGTGTATCTTGTCCACGACCATTTTGTCTTCCATACTCGGCGCCCAATCGGCCAGCGCCGGAACCCGATTGAAGGCAATGGAACAGAGGATGAACAGGGCAAAACTCAAAGGAACGGTCACCATGCCTCCGGACATGCCCAGTTGAGCCACCAGGCCGGTTCCGCCCAGGCTGATGGAAGGCAGTACATGCGGTGAAATGATGATGTAGATGACACCGCAGAGAATTGAAGAAATCATCAGCGCCAGTTTATTGGCTTCTTTCCACCAGACGCCCAGTAGAATGCCGGGGGTGGCGGTGGTGGCCAGAAGGCCGAATGCCCAGAGAATGGAAGTCACGAGGAATCTCGGCGGATTGAAAGCCAGCAGGATCGCAACCACGCCGCCGATAGCCAGCGCCGCATAACCCCATTTGATTCTCTTTTTGGTTTCCATTCTGGGAGCCAGAATGCTGAGCAGGTCGTTGCCGACCAGGCCGGCGATCGCCATGAGATTGCCGCCGATCGTCGACAGACCGGCAGCCACGGCGCCGCCCATGACAAAGGCCGCGACCAGAGCCGGATTATAGAAGACGTTCAGGATCAGCAGTGTCTGGTCAGGCTTGGCAATCGTTCGGCCGGTTGTCGCGGCAAAGTAATTGCCGGCAAATCCCGCCGTATAGGAGCCCGAGAACAGAAGCCCCAGGAAGATCACAAACCAGACCACGGCCCAACGGGCGCTCTTGACACTCGATGATGTGAACACGCGCATGGCCAGGTGAGGCAGCGCCACCGGCCCCAGGGTGAAGGCCGGAATCAGTGCGAAATACCAGCGAACGTCGTATTTCATATCGAAAAACGTCGGAATCTTTTCCAGCATGCTGGGCGCCATGTCGCCATAGGCCAGCGGCGGAAACCACCATCCGCTGGAGCCCATGGCTTTCATGATGGCGCCCATGGGCACGATCATGGCAATCGTCATGACGATCATCTGGAAGGCTGCGTTATAGGACGCGCCGTACATACCGCCCATGGTGATGAAACCGACCGTGGCAATACCGGCGATGATCAGGCCTATATTGTAGGGAATACCGAAAAGCAGTTCGAACGCCTGGCCCAGGCCGATCATCTGTCCCAGTGCATACATGACCATGATCAGCGCCATCCAGCAGACAATCACGATGGTCGATGATTTGCCGTACCGGGACCTGATGAAACTGGCCGGCGTAAAAGCCTTCATGCGCCGAAGACTTGTGCCGTATAAAAGCGTTAAAAGCGGAATTGAAATGGCCCACTGAATCCAGAGATAGACAAAAGGCACCTGAAGTTTCTGGATCAGGGCAATAACCCCGAGAAATGTGGCCAGACTGGCCCATGTGGCGGCCATGCCCAGACCGTTGGTGACCGGACCGATGGAAAAGCCGGCCGCATAAAAATCTTCTTCGCTGGCCGTTTTTCGGCTGGCCCACCAGCCGACGTAGTAAAAAATCCCAAAGAGAATGGCGACCACGCCGATTCCCAGCCAAACGTTTTGTAATGCATATTCTTCCGCCATGGTATGATTCCCCCCTTTTTTATGGTTTGTCCGGGCTCTGTCCGTCGACGTATGTTTCCATTTCGTCATCGAACTTGTTGAGAATCAGCGCCATAATCACGCATACCACCGCCAGTCCGAACCAGCCCAGGAGGATAGGAACGATATATTCGGTGGGAAATCCCCAGAACGTTCCCTTGCAGAGTCCGGGAAAAATGCGGAATATCATCGCCGAATGCCCGCATAGAAGCAGCAGGGCTGAAAAGCCGATTGTCAGCCAGATCTCTTTCTTATACAGCTTGTCCTCCATAATTCAAAAGCTCCTTTCCTGTTTTAGGTTATCTCAGGCAGGCGTTGCAGGGTTTTCCATTCCCCGGCGTCTGCCGCTTTGCTTGCTTGCTTGCGATCTTTACTTCATTTTCCCCATTCCTTCCTGCGCAGTTCCATCCGGCGGATCTTGCCGCTGATCGTCTTCGGCAGGGATTCGACGAATTCGATTTTTCTAGGATGCTTGTACGGCGCGATAACCGTCTTGACGTGACTCTGCAGCTCTTTGACCAGCCGGTCGCTGGCGGTGTAGCCCGGAGCCAGGGTGACAAAAGCCTTGGCCACCTCGCCCCGGGTCTCGTCCGGGCTCGAAACAACCGCGGATTCCGTAACTGCCGGATGTTCGACCAGGGCACTTTCCACTTCAAAGGGGCCGATGCGATAACCGGAAGTCAGGATGACATCGTCCGACCGGCCGACGAACCAGAAATAGCCGTCTTCATCTATATAAGCCCGGTCGCCGGTCAGATACCAGCCGTTGCGATAGGATGCTTCGGTCAGGTCGGGATCCTTCCAGTATTCCTTGAAGAGACCCACCGGTCGGTTTTCGGCCACTCGAACCGCGATATCGCCTTCGGTATTTGGAGGCAGCACATTGCCCTCCGGGTCGATCACCTGCACCTGGAAGCCCGGGCTCGGCTTGCCCATGGATCCGAACCGCGGTTCGATACAGGGAAAGCTGCCGCACAAAAGAACGGTTTCCGTCTGGCCGTATCCGTCACGGATGGTACAGCCGGTACCTTTTTTCCAGAGTTCGATAACCTCGGGGTTCAAGGGTTCCCCGGCGCCGACACAATGCCGAAGATGCGGGAACCTGTATCTGCTCAGATCCTGCTGAACCAGCATACGGTAGACGGTGGGCGCCCCGCACATGGTGGTGATGGGATACCGACCGAGGAGTTCCAGGGTCTTGACCGGATCGAATGGGTCCGAGTGGTGAACGAATTGAGACGCACCCATGTTCCAGGGCCCGAAATAGCTGGACCAGGCGGCCTTTGCCCAACCGGTTTCACTGATATTCCAGTGCATATCTTCCGGTTTCAGGTCCAGCCAGAATTTGCCTGTGACCTGGTGCCCGATGGGATATGATGCATGCGTGTGCAGAACCATTTTCGGAAAGCCGGTCGTCCCCGAAGTGAAATAGACAATACAGCTGTCTTCACTTCGGGTCCTGACCGGCTCGAAATCCTCGGAAGCCGAGGCCTTCAGGTCATGGTAGCAATCCCACCCCGGTTTGGTATCGCCGACCACGATTTTGGCTTTGATCGACGGACATTCTGATTCGGCTGCATCGAAGCGTTCTGCAATTTCCGGCAGCGTGATCATGCAGGCCGCCTCGGATCTGTTGACGCGATATTCGATATCTTTGCTGGTCAGCTGAACCGTTTCGGGGGCGATGACAAAACCGGCACGAATGCAGGCGGTAAAGATTTCCCACCATTCAATGAACCGGGGCAGAATGACTACGACCACATCGCCCTGTCTGATCCCCCCGGCGGTCAGGGCATTGGCAAACCGCTTGGAAGCCAGGCTGATGTCCCTGAAGGTCTTGTGGACTTCGGTTCCGGAATTATCCACCCACAGCATGGCCGGTTTATTCGGGTCGGCCGCCCATTGGTCGATCACCTCCTGTGCGAAATTGTAGTATTCCGGCACTTCCCATTTAAAATCCCGACATTCCTTTTCGTAATCACACATGTTCATGGTTTGGATCTTTACTTGTCTTTTTGACCTTTTCAGACCGGGGTTGATCTTCTTCAATTTGGTGAATACTCTTTAAGGAATGAAAGCAAGAAAATAAATCGGGGATGCGCTTTTTATTTCGTAGGTGAAAGGACTTCTTTTTTTGTAGGGTAAATCATTCTCTCTTGTAGGTTTTCAACCGACAAGCAGCCGGGAAGCCGCAAACTGCCGAATACAGTCTATACAACGTCATCCGGAATCCAGCGCCCGAATTTGGCCCAGTGAACCGCATAGCGCACCAATTCACTGGCGTGCTTCAGATTCAGTTTTTCCTTGATGCGTTCCCGATAGGTTCCGATGGTTTTAATGCTCAAATGCAGACGATCGGCGATTTCCCGCGTGCTGAAGCCCTGGCCGATCATGCGGAACACTTCCAGTTCCCGATCGGTCAGCCTTTCCAACGGCGATCGGTCTCGAGGTCCGCCGCCGGCCAATCCGAACAGTATCCGGTCCTTCATGTGATCTTCCAGATAAATTTTATTGTTCAGAACGTCACGCACCGCGGTCACCACGTTTTCCATGGCATCCTGTTTGGTGATATACCCCCTGGCGCCGCCGTGAATGGCCCGTTCGGCATACAGAAGTTCATCGTGCATGGATAAAACCAGGACCGGCAGATTGGCGTACTGCTTGTTGACCGCTTTAACCAGATCGATGCCGTTGCTTTTTCTCAGCGTGATATCCGCAATAATCAGATCCGGTTTCAGCCGTTTGATTTCGCTCCAGGCCTCGCTGACATCCATTGCGCTGCCGCAGACTTCGAGATCTTCTTCCTGGTTGATCAGTTCCGTCAGTCCCAGTCTGAAGATGGGGTGATCTTCCACTATCAGGATGCGCTTTTTAGACATAATTCCCCGAATGACGCCCAATTTCTCAATGCCAGACTTACTCGGGCGCCCTTACCTTGACCCGAATCAATATTCAGGACCCCGCCGATCAGTTTGGCTCGAAAATTCATGATCCGCAGACCCAATCCTTCGTGGCCCACACCTTCGGGAATGCCGCGCCCGTTGTCTTCAACCGTGAGGTGGACCCATTCCGGATCGACATCCAGACAGACATCGATTCGGGTCGCCTGGCTATGGATGACGGCATTGTTGACGGCCTCCTGAGCAATGCGGAAAAGATGGGTTGAAATGAAACCGTCCGCAACCGGTACCGGGTGGTCGCACTGGAAATTACAGGGGATATCGAAAATGCCGGTACATTTGGCGGCCAGTTCCCCCAAAGCCGTTTCCAGACCACGTTCCACAAGATGCACCGGACAGAGGCCCCGAGACAGCTGCCGGGATTTGCCAATGGCTTCCCTGATCAGCTCGGTAACCTGATCCAGCAGTGTAACAGCCGATTCATCCGCCGACCTCAAACGGTTTCGCATCACTTTGAGCAGCCCTTCAATCCCGATCAGGTGCGGGCAAAGGTCATCATGCAGATCTTGGCCGATTTTCTGCTGTTCCCGATCGCCGGCTTCGAGGACTTCCTTTTCCAGTCGTTTCAAATAGGTGATGTCTCTGTGGATGA
>JAABSQ010000040.1 GCA_011390315.1 Desulfobacteraceae bacterium | reverse complement strand
GAATGCTGTCCGGGGGGATCTCGATCCGGTCGGAACGCCGAATTTCCCGAACCGCTTTCAGCAAGGTTTCCGTCGGCAGGGAGCGGTCGATTTCGGGGCGGGTCAGGATAATTTTTCGGCAGCTCGGCAGCAGGTGCGCGAGCATCTCGGGATACGGTTTGTCATCCAGAATCCCCACCACCAGGGTGACGGATCGGTCCGACATTTCTTTTTTGAGAAAGCCGGCCAGGTTTTCGGCCGCAGCCAGGTTGTGGGCCCCGTCCAGAATCACCAACGGATTTTCTGCGACGATCTCCAGGCGCCCCGGCCATCGGTTTTGAATCAATCCGTCCCGCATCGACTCGGGGGAGATGTCGATATCCGCTCGGTTCAATACCTCGCAGGCGGCCAGCACCAGGGCGGCGTTGTCGATCTGATAATCCCCGGCCAGGCCGGTGCGCAGGTTCGACCAGGTTTGATCCATTCCGCGGTAGGTAAACGTTCGGTCCGGTCCGGTTTCCACCTGAAACTGTTTCCCGAGTCGGAAAAAGGGCGCCGATTTTTCCTCGGCGATCCGCAGAAGCACCTCGGCGGCTTCTTCCTGCTGTACCCCGGTGACCACCGGCGTATGCGGTTTGATGATGCCCCCTTTTTCATAGGCGATGTCGGCGATGGTGTCTCCCAGGTATTCCTGATGTTCCAGGGAGATGTTGGTGATGATCGACAACTGCGGCGACAGAATGTTGGTGGCATCCAGCCGCCCGCCCATTCCGGTTTCGATCAGGGCCCATTCCACCCCCTGCCTTCGGAAAAGGTAGAGGGCCATGGCGGTGGTGAATTCGAAAAAAGTCGGTTCCCGTTCACCCGTCGGAATCGATTGGACCGCTTCGTATGCCTCCAGAACTTCGTCGTCCGAGATCGGCTGATTGTCGATGCAGATGCGTTCATTGAACCGCACCAGGTGAGGAGAGGTGTACAGGCCGACGTTGCGGCCCGATAACCGAAGAATGGTGGACAGCGCCGATGCGATGGACCCTTTGCCGTTGGTTCCGGCCACATGGATGCACTTGAGGTCGTTCTGGGGGTTTCCGAGCCCGGCCAACTGGGTCTGGATGGTCTCCAGACCCAGTTTGATCCCGAACCGCCGAAGCCCGTACATCGCCTCGAGGCACTGGTGATAATAGGTTTTATCCGCCATGATTCACCATAAAAAAACCCCGGCGGAACGGATGTTCCGCCGGGATCTTATATGAAATCCGGTGATTACCTTCTATACCGGCTTCTGACAGCTGCAATACGCTGACGCCGCAAGGCTTCGCGCTGTTTGCGACGCTTGTGTTCGCTCGGCTTTTCATAGCTCTTTTTCAACTTCAATCGTTTGAACAGGCCGTCATTCTGAACTTTTTTCTTCAGAATCCGCATGGCCTTTTCAAGGTCATTGTCATAGACTTTGACTTCAATCGCCTTCACATTTCTCGCCCCCTTCGTTCCATTCCCTTTTGCTCATCCGATCACGTCAACCCCCGATTACCGATCTGAGTGTCGATCATGGGATTCAATCTGCTGGATCATGTATAAAAAGGATCGAATTCAACGGACCAGGTATCGCAGATCAAATATAATGGATCAGAAATAATTTCGGGTAATGGTTATTTTTAACTACACATCATAAACACTAATAGATAAAACAAATTTTTGCTTTTTGCAAGAAATTTTTAGGCGGGTTTCTTCTTTTTTTACCGGTTTTGCACAGGGTCGACCTGTCGAGGATCGAAAGAAGCGGTTTTGGCACAATTGTCTTGACAGGTTCCCCGCTTTGGGTCATATTCCAAGGGATACAGAGGCAAATTAACGATTTACACAAATCCCGATTTTGAAAAGGAGGAAAGGTCTATGCGGCTGATTCTGTTGGGCGGGCCCGGTGCGGGCAAAGGAACGCAAGCGAATTATATTAAAGACAGGTACGATATTCCTCAGATTTCCACCGGAGACATGCTCCGGGCCGCCGTCAAGGCGGGCACCGATCTCGGGAAAAAAGCCAAAGAATACATGGACTCCGGCGGACTGGTTCCGGATGACGTCATTATCGGCCTGGTCAAAGAGCGGATCAAGGAGCCGGATTGCCAGAAAGGATTCCTCTTCGACGGTTTTCCCCGCACCATTCCCCAGGCGGAAGCCATGAAAGAGGCCGGCGTGCCCATCGACGCGGTGGTCGAGATCAGTGTGCCCGATGAAGAGATCATCAAGCGGATGAGCGGCCGGCGGGTTCATCTTCCCAGCGGCCGGACCTACCATATCGTGTTCAATCCCCCCAAGGAGGATATGAAAGACGATGTCACCGGCGAGCCGCTGATTCAGCGCGAAGACGATCAGGAAGCCACCGTCAAGAAACGCCTGGAGGTCTACCATGAGCAGACCGAGCCTCTGGTCGATTATTATAAAAAATGGGAAAGCTCGGGTGAACCCAACGCCCCCAAATACATTGCCATTGAAGGGGTGGGCAAGGTGGATGAAATTCGAGACAAGATCTTCGCCGCCCTCGACCAGGTGAAAAAATAGTCGATTCGATTTTCGTATTCTAAAAATGAAAAAGGCTCTGGATCTAGAATTCAGGGCCCTTTTTTCTTCAATCCCGGTTTTGCGTCTCCCGTATCAATCTTTCGGCCAGTCTCAATGCCTCCTGCCGCCCGAAGGAGGGATCGGAAAGCCGTTCTTCCTCGATTCGCGCCAAAATCCGTCCAAAGAGGGGAGATGGGGAAATCCCGAATTCCCGGCCCAGGTCATGTCCGGTGATCAGCGGTTTCAATGCTTTTCTCGGCTGAAATTGTGAGAAGTAGTCTCGAAGGAGTTTTATAGTAAAGATGTGGTAAGCATCGGGCCGGTTTTCCGGACCCGCAGCCGTTTTCCCCCGGGCGTCGGCCAAGGCATGCAGGAGCAGCAGGGGCGTATTCTCCTGAAGCCGCATGAACAGACGGGTGATTCCCCGCCGGGTCAGGGTTCCGGCCCGGTCGGCATTGAACAGATGCAGCGGCTTTAAATGGTGGCGAATCATTTCCCGGGTAAACCGGGTTTCGAAATTGGACAGCTTCAGCCTCCGGGCGATCCCCTCAAAAATTTCAGCCCCGGTTTTTTCATGGCCGTAAAAATGGATGTTCGCCCGATGGTCCCCGGTGCGGGTGGCCGGTTTTCCGAGGTCATGAAGCAGCATCGCCAATTTCAGCAGGGCGGCTCTTTTCTGATCGATCAGGGGACGAATATTCTCGAGAATATCCCCGGGAATGCCGTCGCCTTGATGAAGAATCGATTCCAGGTGACCCAATGCCTGAAACGTATGATCGAGGACGTCAAAGTCATGGTATCGGTTCTGAGTGCATCCCTGTAAAGCTTTCAGGTCCGGAAAGATGCTGAACAGAAGACCGGATTTTGCCATTTGCTGGATCCAGGTATGCGCCTGAACACGGGTAAAGATTTTGAACAATTCCGCCCGGATTCGCTCTCCGGCGGTATCCTGGATTCGGCCGGAATGACGTTCGATCGCCTCGGCGGTACTCGGGTCGATACCGAAGTCCAGCATGGCGCCGAACCGGTAGGCCCGCACCAGGCGAATGGGGTCCCGAACAAAAGCCGCTTCCGATACCATGCGGATGCGTTTTTGTGTAAGATCGTCCAGACCGCCGGTGCAATCGATCATCTGTTTGTCGGAAAGCGAAAGGGCCAGCGCATTGACGGTAAAATCCCTCCGCTTCAGGTCGCTCTCGATGCTCGGTCCGTCCACCTGAGTGATATCATAGGTGCGGGTTTCGGTGACCACCCGAAACACCTGCTTACCCGGTTTTCCGATTCGAATGGGGCGCTTTCCGACCCGCCGGGCCAGATCCGCCGCAAATGCGCCGGGATTCGAAAGAACGGCGATGTCGAGATCTTCCGGCCGGCGGTTGAGCAGCAGGTCTCGAACCGATCCCCCCACCAGGTAGGCGCCCGGAGTGGCGGGAAGTGCGTCCAGATGATGAAAAAAAGGTCTATTCAGTATTGATTTCATCTGTTTCGGTATTATTTTAGGGTTCTCCGAATAAAGATTGCAAAAAATAAAACGCAAAAAGTTTTGAAATAAACCAATTTAAATGGGTTGAGACCGCCGAAAGCGCTTGACAGACCTACAATGATTATATAAGCAAGTCCATAGCAAATGGCATAAAGCCCGCCTGTTGGAGAAATCACCTTACAAATTTCTTCTATCTTGTTTCAAAGCAAAATTTCTTATTTTCCGTATCCATATGGGACCAGTCCGAGATTTTCCGATTCCGAGCGCCGGATAGCGCTTCAGAAAAACAATATAAGACCATTACGGCAAAATTGAAATCGATCGGTATTTCCCGGTGCCCCGCTTTTAAATGTCGAAAATTGGCGCTTTTCTTGCATCGCTTTTCGGCTTAAATGAGATTCGCGGGAACGCCCGAATGGTAAAACACACCACAAATTCTTAATGGGGTTGATGATTCAATGAACATTTCGGAGCTTAAAGAAAAGAAGATCAATGAACTGACCAAATTGGCCAAGGACTACCATATAGACGGGGCTGCCGGGATGCGGAAGCAGGAGTTGATATTCGCCTTGCTTCAGGCCCAGATCGAGAAAGACGGCCTGATCTATGGGGAGGGAACCCTTGAGATTCTGCCGGACGGATTCGGCTTTTTGAGGGCCCCCAATTACAATTATTTGCCCGGACCCGACGACATCTACGTATCGCCGTCCCAGATTCGCCGGTTCAACCTGAGAACCGGAGACACCGTTTCCGGCCAGATCCGCCAGCCGAAAGAATCCGAACGGTATTTCGCCCTGCTCAAGGTGGAGGCCATCAACTACGAAGACCCGGAGGTGGCCCGGGAAAAGATCCTGTTCGACAACCTGACGCCCCTGTATCCCAACCAGAAAATGGATTTGGAGAAGGACCCCGAGAATTATTCCACCCGAATTATGGACCTGATGACCCCCATCGGTTTCGGTCAGCGGGGGCTGATCGTGTCGCCGCCCCGATCCGGCAAGACCATGCTGCTTCAGTTCATCGCCAACAGCATCACCGCCAATCACAACGATATCGACCTGTTTGTGCTGCTGATCGATGAGCGACCGGAGGAGGTGACCGATATGGAGCGGTCCGTCAAAGGGGAGGTGATCAGTTCGACCTTTGACGAGCCTGCCGAGCGCCACGTTCAGGTGGCTGAAATGGTGATCGATAAGGCCAAGCGGCTGGTGGAACATAAAAAGAATGTGGTGATTCTGCTCGACAGCATCACCCGCCTGGCCCGGGCCTACAACTCGGTGGTGCCGCCCAGCGGAAAGATTCTCTCCGGCGGTGTCGATTCCAACGCCCTTCAGCGGCCGAAACGGTTTTTCGGCGCGGCCCGGAACATCGAAGAGGGCGGCAGCCTCACCATCATCGCCACCGCCCTGGTGGATACCGGCAGCCGGATGGACGAAGTGATTTTCGAAGAGTTCAAGGGCACCGGCAATATGGAGCTTCAGCTCGATCGGCGACTGGCCGACAAGCGGCTCTTCCCGGCCATCGACATCAAGAAGTCGGGCACCCGGAAAGAAGAATTGCTGCTGCCGCCGGAGATTCTGAACCGGGTCTGGATATTGAGAAAACTGCTGGCTTCCCTGAATCCGGTGGACAGCCTCGAATTTTTACTTGAAAAAATGAATGGAACGAAGGATAATAAACATTTTCTGGAGTCCATGAACACCTAACCAAAAATGAGAAAGAAGGGGTTGAAGATACAATGAAAAAGGATATTCATCCTGAGTACAAACAGGCCAAGATCAAGTGTGCGTGCGGGTTTGAAATGGAGGTCGGGTCCACCAAACCGGATATTCGGGTGGAAATCTGTTCCCAGTGCCATCCGTTTTTCACCGGAAAACAGAAGCTGGTGGATACGGCGGGCCGAATTGAACGGTTCCGCAGAAAGTATGAAAAATTTCAGCAGCAGCAATCCGCCAAATAATGCGCCGAACAACGAAAGACAACACGAGCCGAACACGCGATGTTTGATAAACTGGCAGGGGTCGAAAAACGCCATACCGAGCTTGAACAACTGCTGAGTGATCCGGAAGTGGTCAAGGATCTGGATGCATATCAGCAATACGCACGGGAGCACTCCGATGTCACCAAGATCATCACCCCGTATCGGGCGTACAAGCAGGTGTTGAAAGAGCTTGAAGGCAGTGTGGCCCTGCTTCGGGATGGCGACCCGGAGATCAAGGAACTGGCCCGGGAAGAGGTGGATGCCCTGAATGAGCGGAAGGCCGAACTGGAAGCGGAGCTGAAAAAGCTGCTCGTGCCCAAGGACCCCAATGACGCCAAAAACGTGCTGATGGAAATCCGCGCGGGCACCGGCGGGGATGAAGCGGCCCTGTTCGCCGCCGATCTTTACCGAATGTACAGCCGCCATGCGGAAACCCGGGGATGGAAAATCGAAGTGATGACCCACCATCCCACCGGGGTCGGGGGGATCAAAGAGATCATCGCCATGGTCCAGGGGCGGGGGGCCTACAGCCGGTTGAAATATGAGAGCGGCACCCACCGGGTGCAGCGGGTGCCCGACACCGAAACCCAGGGCCGGATTCATACCTCCGCCGTTACGGTAGCGGTGTTGCCCGAGGCCGAGGATGTGGAAATTCACATCGACCCGGGTGAGATCAAGGTCGATGTCTATCGCTCCACAGGGCCGGGCGGGCAGTCGGTCAACACCACCGATTCGGCGGTGCGCATCACCCATCTTCCCACCGGGTTGGTGGTCACCTGCCAGGACGAAAAGTCCCAGCTCAAAAACAAGAACAAGGCCATGAAGGTGCTTCGGGCCAGGCTTTTGGACCAGAAAGAGCGGGAACAGAACGAGAAGCGGTCCGAAGAGCGCAAAAGCCAGATCGGCACCGGCGATCGAAGCGGAAGAATCCGCACCTATAATTTTCCCCAGGGGCGGGTGACGGACCATCGCATCGGTCTGACCCTGTACAAGCTGGAAACCATCCTTCAAGGCGATCTGGATGTGGTCATCGATGAATTGACAACCTTTTACCAGGCCCGGGCACTCCAACATGACGAACCGGTCGCACAGCGAAGCCCCGCCGTGGACCATCCTTAAACTCCTTCGATGGACCACCGACTACTTTAAATCCCACCACATCGAGAATCCGAGAGCTTCGGCGGAAATTCTGCTTTCCCACATGCTGGGAACCGCCCGCATCGATCTGTACGTGCGCTATGACCAGCCCTTGATGGAATCGGAACTGGCTTCCTTCAAGGCCCTGATCAAGCGGCGCATCCGGCGGGAGCCGGTGGCCTACATCGTGGGGGAGAAGGAGTTCTGGTCCATGGGCCTGACGGTGACCCCCGCGGTATTGATTCCGCGGCCGGAAACCGAGTGCCTGGTGGAGGCCGCTTTACGGTTGTTGGATCGGGAACCATCCAGAAGAATCCTGGACGCGGGCGCCGGCACAGGCGCCGTTGCGCTGGCCTTGAATCGGGAGCGGCCCGGCAATACGATCATCGCCTCGGACCGGTCCCGAGAGGCCCTGGCGGTGGCCCGGGAAAATGCGATTCGGCATGAGGCGGCCGAATCGATCGCCTTTTTTTGCGGAGACTGGTTTGAGCCGATTCGACCGGCCGCCTCGAAGTTCGATATGATCATTTCCAACCCGCCCTATATCCGGACGGCGGATCTGGCCGGACTGGAGCCCGAGGTTCGAGCGTATGAACCGAAGGGAGCGCTGGACGGCGGCGTCGACGGGCTGGATGCCGTTCGCCATCTGATCTACCGATCCCCCCGGTATCTGGCCGACGGCGGATACCTTCTGATGGAGATCGGGCATGACCAGCGCACCGGGGTTGAAGCCGCGGTCCGTGAGTGCGGGGCCTATTCCGAGGTCGAATTTCAACAGGATTACAGCGGTCTCGACCGGGTAGCCGTTCTTCGAAAAGGGAGGCCGGGTTCGATCGCCGGTACCGGGCGATAGATGAAAAAAATCTTGCCCAAACAATTTGTATTTGGTACACTTATCCGATTATAAAAACACACGTTCTTGGACCCGGTTTCGGGTGCTTTCCCGTGGAAAGTGGAAGCCGGGGTCGAAAAGAACGGTGGAACAACCACAAGAAAGGGAGTTTTGATTTATGGCATACGTCACAATGAAAGAGTTGTTGGAGGCAGGCGTCCATTTCGGCCATCAGACCAAACGATGGAACCCCAAGATGAAGCCCTATATATTCGGGGCGAGAAACGGCATTTACATCATCGACCTTCAGAAAACGGTCCGGATGTTTAAAACCGCCTATGATTTTATCAGAGACACCGTGGCAGGCGGTCGCTCGGTTCTCTTTGTGGGGACCAAGAAACAGGCCCGGGACAGCATCTATGAGGAGGCCAACCGGTGCGAAATGTTCTACGTGCACAACCGGTGGCTGGGCGGAATGCTGACCAACTTTCAGACCATCAAACAGAGCATCGATCGGCTCAATTATCTCAACGACATCCTCAATGATGAGGAGACCATCAACCTCTACGCCAAAAAAGAACGGTTGATGCTGGCCAAAGAGCGGGTCAAGCTCGACAACAACCTGGGCGGGATTCGGGAAATGACCCGACTGCCCGGAGCGATTTTTATTATCGATCCCAAAAATGAGGCCATCGCGGTTCGAGAGGCCAACCGGCTCGGCATTCCCATCGTGGCCATTGTGGATACCAACTGTGATCCCGATGAAATCGATTATGTGATTCCGGGCAATGATGACGCGATTCGGGCCATTCGACTGGTCACCTCCAGAATCGCCGACGCCTGCGAAGAGGGCAAAGAGCTTCTGGCCGAAAAGCAACAGGCCGAGGCCGACAAGGAGACCGAGGAGACGGAAGAGGTGACCGCCGCCAGCGCCGATCTGAAACCGGGCGAACGGAAGGTCATCTCCGACGGAACGGACGGTCCCGTCGTGGAGATCATCAAGCGGGCCACCACCGAATCTCCGGAATCGGAAGAACCGGCGGTGACCGAGGAAACGGCGACTGAAGCCGAGGAAACAGGAGAATAAATAAGATGTCAGAGATTACCGCTGTAATGGTAAAAGAGCTTCGGGAGAAAACCGGAGCCGGAATAATGGATTGCAAGGAGGCGCTGGCCGAGTGCGGCGCCGATATGGATCAGGCCATCGATTTTCTGAGAAAAAAGGGGCTGGCCACGGCCCAGAAGCGGGCCGGCCGGGCCATGTCCGAAGGGGTGATCGAATCCTATATTCATATGGGCGGCAAGCTCGGGGTCATGGTGGAGGTCAACTGCGAAACCGATTTCGTGGCCAAAACCGATGATTTCAAAGAATTTGCCAGAAACATCGCCATGCACATCGCGGCCACCGCTCCGGCCGGAATCGTTCCGGAGGATGTACCGGAGGCGGTGGTGCTCAAGGAAAAAGAGATCTACCGGGCCCAGGCCCTGGAACTGGGAAAGCCGGAGCAGGTGGTGGATAAAATCGTGGAAGGCAAACTCGCCAAGTTCATCCAGGAAGCCTGTCTGATGAATCAGGCCTATGTCAAGAACCCCGAGGTGACCATCGCCGATTACCTCAATGAGGTGATCGCCAAGACCGGCGAGAACATCACCATTAAACGGTTTGCCCGATTCCAGCTGGGAGAATAAAAGACGGTGGCATCCCCCAAATTCAAACGGATTGTCCTGAAGCTGAGCGGCGAGGCCCTGATGGGCGACCAGGGGTTCGGGATTTCTCCGCCCGTGATCCAGTATGTGGCCGAAGAGATCCGGACCCTGCTCGCCCTCGAGGTCCAGGTCGCGGTGGTGGTGGGCGGCGGCAACATCTTCAGAGGGGTTGCCGCCAGCTCCTATGACATGGACCGGGCATCCGCGGATCACATGGGGATGCTGGCCACCGTCATCAACAGCCTGGCCCTTCAGGACGCTCTGGAAAAGCGCGAAATCGATACCCGGGTCCAGAGCGCCATTTCCATGCATGAGGTGGCGGAACCCTATATCCTGAGGCGGGCGGTTCGCCACCTGGAAAAGGGGCGGGTGGTGATTTTCGCCGCCGGAACCGGAAACCCCTATTTTACCACCGATACCGCGGCCGTGCTTCGGGCTCAGGAGATTCATGCGGAAATCCTGCTGAAGGCCACCAAGGTCGACGGGCTCTACAGTTCGGACCCGGTTATCGACCCGGATGCCCGGTTTATTCAGCGCATCAGCTACATGGAGGTTCTGGAGCGGCGGCTGAAGGTCATGGACATGACCGCCATTTCCCTGGCCATGGACAACAAGCTGCCCCTGGTGGTGTTCAATATGAGCGACGGGGGAAGCCTGCGGCGGGTGGTCTGCGGCGAGGCGGTCGGCTCCTGGATCGGATTATAAAACGACACCGGAACGAATACGGACGATCAGAAATACGAAGGTGAAAACATGCTGAATTCCATTTATCAGGAAACCCGAGAGCGGATGGACAAATCCATCACCGCCCTCAAGAACGAGCTCAAACGGGTCCGTACCGGGCGCGCTTCCCTGTCGCTGCTCGACGGCATTCGGGTCGATTATTACGGCGTCCAGACGCCGCTGAACCAGATGGCCTCTCTGTCGGTTCCCGAAAGCCGGCTGATCACCATTCAGCCCTGGGACACCTCGGTGATCAACAGCATCGAAAAGGCGATCCTCAAATCCGATCTGGGCCTGACACCGGCCAGCGACGGAAAAATCATTCGAATCTCCATTCCCCCGCTGACCGAAGACCGCCGCAAAGACTTGGTGAAGCTGGTCAACAAGACCTGTGAAGAATACAAGGTGGCGGTCCGCAATATTCGACGGGATTCCAACGACATGGTCAAGGAGCTCAAAAAAGAAGGCGAAGTCTCCGAGGATGAAGCCTTCAAGGCCCAGGACGAGATTCAGAAGATCACCGATCAACACATCGAAAAAATAGACCAGATCTACCAGGAAAAAGAAAAGGAAATTCTTGAATTCTAATTCCGAAGCCGTTCGGAAAGCGGATCTGGACCCGGCCGGTCTGCCGGCCCATGTGGCCGTCATCATGGACGGAAACGGTCGATGGGCCAAAAAGCGAATGCTGAACCGGATCAAGGGCCATGAAAAAGGGTCGGATACGGTTCGGGAGATCGTTCGCACCGCCCGGGAAGTGGGGGTTCCGATAC
>JAABSQ010000039.1 GCA_011390315.1 Desulfobacteraceae bacterium | reverse complement strand
GAAGGAACGGTAAATGGGTAAAACTATGCAAAAATATTGAAATAACCCATTATCTTTGCGATTCACGGCCAATACCATCGACATCGGTTCTTGAATTCAGGTGAGACCGCTTTCGGTGAAGGATCCGGGCCATCCCGAAAAGAAAACGGAATTTCGAACAGGAAAGAAACCACAAAAGAAAAAAGGGGAGGTTGTCCCTCCCCTTTTTTTCATCTGTGGACCGCCTTTATAAAGAAGCGGTCCGAAAGAATCGGAAATTAAACACCGGTTTTGCTGCCGGGGGTTTCCGCGTCGGCCCCTTTCGGCTTTTCGTACTCTTCCGGTTCTTTCACGTCTTTCTTTTCCATTTCTTTCTGCTGTTCCTCATGGGACTTCTTGACTCTGTCTTCGCCGCCTTTTTTGTCGTCTTTCATTTCTGTAGGCATAATTTAAAACCTCCTTGATAAAGAATAATGTTAGGGGTTAACGAAGTCTGATTGCCAACTTTCAATTATAAAATAACATACCGGGATTAAATGAAAATGGGGGAATCCCTGTACTTTCGAAAGTAAAATTGATTATTTGGATTTTTTTTCCGCCAGATTTATGAAGAGATAAGAATCTTAATTAAATTCCGGAGTATATGGTTTTTGAAGCCTTCAGAATCGCTTGATTACAGCGGTTTCCGGGTATTTGAACCTCGGGGCGATAAGGTTCATCCTCTGTCCGGATACATAGTTTCACTTATTTATTTAATTCCTCTGAAATGGAGAAAATGGATGCGATTGGAATTGAAATTGAAATGAAAACCAGCAGTATTCCGCACAAAGGAGGAAGTATGCACCTGAATTCGCGCACATCCAACCTGCCCATTGAGATGGAATCGGAGACCGCCCTGCAAATGGCCGAGGCCGCCTCGGCCTTCGTTGCCTCTTTATCCGGTGAACAGAAAAACCGGGGGGTTTATCCGGTGGAAAACGAGGAGCGCCTCAAATGGGATTACCGGCCTCGCGAGAGAAAAGGCATTTCGCTTCAGGAAATGGACGGCGGCCAGCAGAAACTGGCGTTTGCGCTGTTGTCCACCGGGCTCAGCCGGCGGGGCGCCGCCAAAGCGTTCAATATCATGGGCTTGGATAAGGTGCTGGCGGATCTGAAGGGGTCGGAAACAGATCACCCCTTTCATCCCGATTATTATTATCTCACCCTGTTCGGATCGCCTTCGGATAAACTGCCCTGGGGATGGCGGTTCGAAGGCCACCACCTATCGCTCAATTACCTGATCGCGGAAGGGCGGCATATTGCCTGCACCCCCAATTTTTTCGGGGCCAATCCGGCCACGGTTCCGGAGGGCTCTATGCTCGGATTTCGAACCCTGCCCGAAGAAGAGGACCACGCCCGTCAGCTGCTGGCCTCTTTGGGAGAATCCCAGCGAAAAAAGGTGTGGGTCAGCGACCAGGCCCCGACCGATATCGTCACCCGATGGTATCAGCGGGTCAACCTGGAAGATCCGGTGGGCCTGCCCCTGGGTGAGATGTCCGAATCCCAGGAGGAATTACTGATGAAGCTGCTCGGGGTCTATACCGGCCGGGTGCCCCGGAAAGCGGCGGATGCCCGCCTGAACGCCATCCAGAAAGAAGGCACCCGGTATATCCACTTCGGCTGGGCCGGCTCGGAAGAGACCGGCAAGCCCCATTATTACCGGCTTCACGGGCCCAGCTTTGTGGTGGAGTATGACAACACCCAGGACAATGCCAACCACATTCATACGGTCTGGCGGGATATTCAGGATGACTGGGGAGAAGATCTGCTCAAAAGACACTATTCCCAGTCACATGAATAGCCGAGGCTAATCGGAGAGCACCGAATCGAGGTCGATGCCGTGTTTTTTGATCCGCTTCCAGATGGTCACCCGGCTGACGTTCAACCGCCGGGCCGCTTCGGATTGATTGCCGCCGGTCTGGCGAAGGGTTCGAATCAGCCGTTCTTTTTCCTCCTTCTCGGGGGAAGACACGGCCGGGGATGTCAAATGCACCGTTCCATTCCGGGTGATCTTGGGGGGCAAATGCTCCACTCCGATCCACCGGCCGGGGCAGAGAACAAAGGCGTATTCGACGGCGTTGCGCAATTCCCGCACATTGCCCGGCCAGGCATAGGCCATCAGGGACTCCATGGCATCGGAGGTGAGACCCAGGATTTTTCGTCCGCTTTGATGTCCGCTCTGATCGATAAAGCTCTGGACGATGAGGGGGATGTCTTCCCGGCGATCGGCCAGAGCCGGGGCATGGATGGGAAAGACGTTGATTCGAAAAAAGAGGTCTTCACGGAACACCGCCTTTGAAACCAGATCCTCCAGGTTTTTGTTGGTGGCGGTGATGATCCGGACATCCACCGGAACCGGCCGGTGGTCCCCGACCCGTTCGATCTCTTTTTCTTCCAGCACCCGCAGAAGTTTGACCTGGGTGGCCGGGGGAATGTCGCCGATTTCATCCAGCAGCAGGGTTCCCCCGTGGGCCGCTTCAAACCGTCCGATGCGGGTCTTGTCGGCGCCGGTGTAGGCCCCGCGGACATGACCGAAGAGTTCGCTCTCCAGCAGGTTTTCATTCAAGGCCGCACAGTTGACCTTGATAAAAGGGTTGTCCTTTCGAGGCCCGGCATCATGAATGGCCCGGGCGATCAACTCTTTTCCGGTGCCGCTCTGGCCCTCGATCAACACCGGCGCCTCCGACATGGCCACGCTGTCGATCAATTCAAACAGCTGCTGCATGGGGGGCGCCTCTCCGATGATACCGTAATATCCCCCCTGAAACTGACAGTTTCGGCGCAGGGCCGCGATCTCTTCCTGCTGCCGGACGATTTCGGACATATCGGTGAGGGTTTCCACTGCGCCGATATCTTTTCCGGCGTCATCCCGAAGCACCGACGCATTTTTGATCACATGCACTGATCGGCCGTCTTTGGTGGTAATCAGACACCGCTTGGCCTGTACCTCACCCCGGGCATATAAGCCGCACCAGTCAATCCCGACCCCCTCGCCCTTGATTTCGCATCCGGTGCAATCCAGAATTCGACAGCTCCGACCCACCATTTCATGGGCCGAATAGCCGGTGAGCTTTTCGGCGGACGGGTTGACCGAGATGATTTTGCCGCCGGTGTCCACCACCAGGAGCGCTTCCCGCAGTGTGTCTACAATGATCTTCCAGTATTTTGAAAAGTCCATTCAGAATAGATTCCTCGGCAAGGGTGTTAACAATGTTAGCTTAACAGTGTTAACCCATTATCAGTCAAGGAGCGCCGGTTGTCAAGCACGGATCGGGAAACCCCTTTATTCCAGGGGGGTCAAGGGTTGTATACAATTTTCAAGTGTCTGGCACGTTGGTTGCAATATCCTTATCATACGGATATCAAGAGAGCAATAACTCCCATTTCCACCACCCCCTTGGATCACCCGAGAAGACCCGGGCCGGCGAGCCGAACAGGGCGCTCGGCTCGATTCTCTTTGAATGAGAACGGAGGATTTGAATGAACGGATTGAAGCAACGCATTCGGGGATTCTGGATGATTCCCCTGGCCGCTATCTGGATGGCTTCCGCAGTCTGGGGATCGCCGGAACCGGAAAACCGGGCCCCCGGACGGATTATGGCCCAGCAGGCGCTCAAAGAGCGGGTGCTCTGGATCACCGCCGACCACTCCAAACACGAGATTCTTCAGCAGGAATTCGCATCGGGCCCCGAAGTGACCGCGGCATGCCTCACCTGCCATTCGGAGGCGGCCGCCCAGTTTCACAAGACCATTCACTGGACCTGGCTGGATCCCAATATGCCGGCCGATAAACGGATCGGCAAGGCGGGCATCTCCATCAACAATTTCTGCATCAGCATCCACGGCAATGAACCTCGATGCACCTCCTGCCACGCCGGCTACGGATGGAAGGATGCAGATTTCGATTTCACCGATGAAACCAAGGTCGACTGCCTGGTCTGCCACGACCAGACCGGCGCCTATCAAAAATTCCCCGCCGGGGCCGGCAATCCGGTGAGCGAACCCAAAGTGTTCAAGGGCAATGGCAAGGAATACCTGCCGCCCGACTGGAATACGGTGGCCCAGAGCGTGGGCCGGCCTACCCGGCAAAACTGCGGCGCCTGCCATTTTTTCGGCGGCGGGGGTGACGGGGTCAAGCACGGCGACCTGGATTCGTCTCTGATGAAACCGGACAAGACCCTGGACGTCCATATGGGCGTGGACGGGCAAAACTTTGACTGTTCCCGGTGCCACACCACCGAACTCCATAGGATCGCCGGCCGAACCTATGCCACTCCGGCGGTTATGGAGCGAAAGAGTCTGGTGGAAGACGATCTGGCCAGCAAAATCACCTGCGAATCCTGCCACACCGACAAGCCCCACAAGCCGGGGGTGAAGGCCAACGACCACACCGACAAGGTGGCCTGCCAGAGCTGCCACATCCCCACCTTCGCTCGGGAGAAACCCACCAAGATGTGGTGGGACTGGTCCACTGCCGGAAATAAGAAAGACGGAAAACCTTACGCCGAGAAGGGACCCCACGGGAAGGCGAGCTACGACACCAAAAAAGGCGACTTCGTATGGGAAAAGAAGGTCAAACCCGAATATTACTGGTTCAACGGGTCGGTCGCGTCGATCACCGCCGAGGATGCCATCGATCCCGAGGGTGAGGTGGCGATCAACCGGCCGGTGGGAAATCCCGAGGATCCCAATTCAAGAATTTTCCCCTTCAAGGTTCACCGGGGAAAACAGCCCTATGATACGGTCCGTAAAACCCTGTTGATTCCCCATCTGTTCGGTAAAAAAGGCAGCGACGCTTACTGGGCCAACTACGACTGGAAGCGGGCCCTGGAAAGCGGCATGGCCCGGGCGGGGCTCGAATTCTCCGGCGAATACGATTTCGTGGAAACCAGTTATGTGTTTCCCATCACCCACATGGTGGCGCCCAAAGAGAATACCCTGGCCTGCGCCGAATGCCACGCCCGGACCGACGGACGACTGGCGAACCTGTCCGGGATTTACATGCCGGGTCGTGATATCTCCAAACTCATCAACACCGGCGGATGGGCCCTGGTCCTCGCCTCATTGTTCGGCGTCCTGGTTCACGGCTTCGGCAGATTTTTCGCAAACGGAAGAAAGGGGAAATCCTCATGAGCGGCAACGGCAAATTGTCCAATATTTATTTGTATACCCGGTACGAACGGTTCTGGCACTGGCTGCAGATGGTGCTGATCTTTCTGCTTCTGGCGACCGGGTTCGAAATCAACGGCGCCTATACCCTGTTCGGGTTCGAGCGGGCGGTGAAGATTCATAATTACAGCGGCAATACCTGGCTCATCGCCTTTGCCTTCTTCGTCTTCTGGCTGTTCACCACCGGCGAGTGGAAACAGTATGTGCCCACCACCAGGCGGATGTTCGCGGTCATTCGGTATTATGGCTACGGCATCTTCCGCGGAGAACCGCATCCGGTGCCCAAGCGCAGGGATGCCAAACACAACCCCCTGCAGCGGCTGACCTATCTGTCTCTGGCCGCGATTCTGCTGCCGATTCAGATGGTCACCGGCTTTCTCTACTGGGCCTATAATTACTGGCCCGGGTGGGGACTGGAAGGTCTGGACCTCAGGGTCCTGGCCCTGGTTCACACCGCCGGGGCCTTCGCCATTCTCTCCTTCGTGATCGTTCATGTCTACATGATCACCACCGGCCACACCATCTTCGCCCACACCAAGGCGATGATCACCGGATGGGAGGAGGTGGAGGAAGAAGCCGCCGTGGAAGAATGGGAGAGAAAGGCGGCATAATTTTGTTAAATTCCGGAACCGAGATAAGTTTCTTCGCAGGGATTTTTTTGCTGTGAGAACGCATTTTTGCAAGCTCCACTCATGAACAACGGGAAGAACGATTTGCGCAAATCGTTCTTCCAGGCAATCTTGCGTCGCCAAAAATATTTCCAAGACAAGCCGTGAAGCACCCTGAACCGGGCGACTATGGCCGGGGATCCGGCGCTCCTATCCGGAGAAAAGAGGCCCGGCAAAGCCGAGCCTCTTTCAACAAAATATAATCTTCTTAAAAATCGATCTGAAACCGCGTCTGAAAAATATTGGCATTATCGTCGCTCACCTCGGCGCGGTCCTCCAGATCGGCATACACATAGTTGAACATCACCCGCACATTGGGATTGAGATGCCAGTTCACCCCCAAGGTGATGTCGCTCAGTTCACCGCCTTCGATATCTTCATCGGTCAGATCGACGCCGGCGTAGCGCAAGGCAAGCTCCCAGGCGCCGGTGCCGCCCTTGGTGAGATGAAAATCGGATTTGGGCGTAATCCGGCTGAAAGCGCCGGAACCGGGTTTATAGTCTCGGCTTTCACCGGTCAAGAAATAGCTTCCGTATACATAATAACCGCTGAAAACAGGGTCATCGGCCGCATCTGAACTGATCCTACTCGTTATATATTCCGCCTGGGCCGAAAAGGGCCCGAATACGGCGGCGGCTTCAAGCCCGACAATGTCGGCGTCATCGGCCGGAATATGACCGGTATTGGCCAAGCGGGCATCGGTGATATGGGCCGAGGGCCGAACGCGATATCTCAGCTCGGTCTCTTCATCCGCATCCCGAAATTGGTGGCTGTAGGAAAGCCCCAGGTGGACGGCTTGTTTTCCGTCATTGGCGTACAAAGGAGCCCCCGTGACGCGGGCGGAGAGATTTATATCGGAAAAATCATTAAAATTATTTCCGAAATCATCTGCGTTATAGAATGTCCCTACCGCCCAACTCATGCGGTTATCCAGTGCGGAATTGTAGATCATGAGACCGGTGTTTCTGCCGGGGGAAAAGGCGTTGACCGGCAGAGACCTCTCCATAAAGGTGATGTATTTGCTGCTGGTCTGCTCCTCGATGGAATAGGGCTCCTTGAAGTGGCCGACTTTGATGTGGCCGATGCCGGGGATTTTCTTCAAACCCATGTATACGTCCTTGAATTCGGGGTCCCCTCCGGCGAAATCATATTGTGCTTTGAAAATGACCACGTCGTAAACGGTTCCCTCCACAAACAGACGGGCCCGGCGGAACTCCACGCCGTCACCTTCCAAAGGGTTCCCTTCTGCCGCTTCGATTTCGGCTTCGAATTGATCATCCGCGCTGATGGTGGCCCAGTCGACCATAATCCGGCCGCCGATTTCTATTTCGAATCGACCGTCGGGACTCGCAAATCCCAACCCTTCATCCCAGTAGGGAATCAATTTCGCTCCGGAAACCTCCTCTTCCTCGGCTTTTTCCATCAACTCCCGATATCGGGAGTCGGAGATTTGACCTTGCTCTTTTAAAATGTCAAGAATCTCTTCGGTGGCGGTCTTTTCATCCCGGGCGAAACCGGCTGTTCCCCAAAGGAACCAGCCGGTCAAAGCAATGATGAATATGAAACGGATGAAACGATATCCCGAAAAAAGTTGTGCAAAAATCTTCATCTGTTCTCCTTCTTACTCCTTATCTTCTCTGATGTTTTACCATTTAACTTCGAACGCTTCCTGAATACGGAATCTCACCTCCTCTCAGCGGCTCGTAAATACGATATAAGCTTAAACTTTCTTTTTTTAAATCAGGCAAGAAAAAAAGAGAATATGTTTTCCGGTTGTAGGGCTCTCTTTTCAGGCCACCTGTGGAACCCCGCTTTCAAGCATTTCCTGAGCATCCACCGACAGCAGGGCGTGGGGCAGGGCCTCCAGCCGTTTTATCCCGATCTCTTCCCCGGTGATTCGGCAGTAACCGAAGGTCCCCTCTTCAATCCGTCGAAGGGCCGAATCATTCTGGCTGATCAGGGCGCGATAGTGCTCACAGTCTTGAAGTTTTCTTTCTTTAAAGGCGTTGTCGTCCGACCGATCGCAGAGATCCGCTTCTCTGAAATCCTTTTCCCGAATCTCGTTCATGATTTCCTTCAGCTTTTGGGTCAGCTGAGCCTGGCGTCTCAGAAGCTTTTCTCGAAAATAGGTGAGCTGTCTGGGGTTCATGTAGGGTTCACTTTCGGTCGGCCGGTAATTGAGTTCGAACAATGCCATGGATGGAATCTCCTTTTTCGATAGGTGACGATCGCTCGAAGTCCCGATGCCTCGGCTGTGTGCATGGGACATCAGCTGGCCCCACCCTACCACCCGGATATTAAAAAACCGTAAGGGTTGGGTTAGAAAAAGGTTAATTCGTGAAGAAAATTCAGGTGGTTCAAGCGATGAGACCGTCCGGAACAAAATAACCGGAAATCAAACGAGAGGAAGAAAACAGCGAACCCGCCGACACAGGATGCTGTCGGCGGGTTCGCACATGTCGGGTCATCGATCCCGAAGGCCGGGGGCGGACCGGAAGGTCTATATCAACGCGGCCAATAAAGCCTGCCCGCTACGTTCCAGCGCTTTTTCCACTACCCACTGGAGTACTTTTTTGAACACCACTTCCGGGGAGACCTTCTGATCGAGGGCAGACCGCACCGGGGAGGTTTTTTGTTCGGTCGGCTCAAAGTAGCCGTTCGCCTCAAGGGCGTCCAGAATTCGCGACGGAATCGCCGTTTCAGGATCATAGTGGACAATCACACTTCCGGTGAGGGGGGTCACCGTCACGGTGTCGACCCCGTCCATCGCCTCGATCAGAACGGCCGCCTGTCGTCCGCGTTCGGGGTCCCCCTTCAAGCCGGGGATTTTAACGCGCAATCTTCCGGGTACGTTGTGAATATAGGGTTTCATCGGTTGTATGCCTCTGCTCGAATCCGTCAATCAAGCACTGGTAACCACTGGTGAATATTCGATTCGGCCCTTTCCAATGGGCCTGTTTTTCCGTCCATTTCATTGAACCGCAAAATAATGGCGAAATGTTAGGAAAATATTAAAATTGTATGAAATTTTTGTTTAATGTTGAGGTTGAATCGAATGTTCCCCGCAAATTCGAAACAAAAGATCCGGTTAGCCGAAATCTAACCGTTTTCTCAAGAAATCCTAACAATCAAACGGTATACATCTCCTGATTTGGAGGCGGTCCCGGTTTCGATTTCCGCCCCGAAAACAGCCAACCGTTTATTAAAAAAAGGAGAAGGACATGCCGGACAAGATCAGAAAATTCATTGTATTGTGGGCGATTCTATTTTTCGCCGTCTTTAGCGGATGCAGCGACAGCGATGACGATGACCCCGTCCAAACCGACACCGGTCGATCGCTGAGCCTCACGGTGATGCATGTCAACGACACCCACTCCCATCTGGACCCGACCGCCTCCAGCGTGGAGATCGGGGGCGTACAGACCTACCTCGACATGGGCGGGTTCGCCCGCCTGGCGACCAAGGTCGACCAGGTCCGAAGCGAAAAGGAGAACACCCTGCTGCTGCATGCCGGGGATGCGGTTCAGGGGACCCTCTATTTCACCAAATACCAGGGAGAGGCCGACTTCGCCTTTCTGAACATGCTCGGGTTCGACGCCATGGCGCTGGGCAACCATGAATTCGACAAGGGGCCGGAAACGGCCGCCGCTTTCTTCGACATGGCCGATTTTCCCATCCTCTCGGCCAATACCGATGCGACAGCCGACCCGTACCTGAACGGCCGGGCCGTCCCCTATGAGGTGCGGGAGATCGACGGCACAAAAATAGGAATCGTGGGCCTCACCCTGCCCGACACCGCGGTCATCTCCAGTCCGGGAGACGATGTGGTCTTTGAGGACGCGGTCGTCACCGCACAGGAGATGGTGGATACCCTGAAGGCCGACGGCATCAACAAAATCATTTTCCTGACCCATCTCGGGTATGAGCGGGACCTGGATCTGGCCCAGTCGGTGGAAGGAATCGATCTCATCGTCGGGGGCCACTCCCACAGCCTGCTCGGCGATTTCGCGGACCTGGGCATGAACCCCGAGGGCGAATACCCGACCCACACCTTCGGGCCCACCGGAGAGGATGTCTATATCGTCCATTCCTGGGAATGGGCCAAAACCCTGGGCGTGGTGGATGTGGAATTCAATGAGGAAGGCATCATCACCGAGGCGACCGGAAACGCGGTGCTCCTGGTGGGGGATGAATTCGAGCAAAAGAACGCGGCCGGCGACAAAATCGTGGTGGACGCCGACACCGAAGCCGTCATTCTGGCGGCCATCGAAGCCGATCCGACCATCGAAGTGGTCGCCGAAGATGATGCGGCCCTGGCCATGCTGGAACCCTACAAGGCCGGCGTGGACGAGGTGAATACTGAAGTAATCGGCGCCGCCGCAGAAGACCTGCTGCATATTCGGGAGCCGGGTGTCCACACCGGCGGGACGCCGCTGCCGAACGGCAGTCTTATCGCCCCCATCGTCGCCGAGGCCATGGCCTGGAAGGCGAATTCGGTGGGGCTCGATGTGGATCTCTCCCTTCAGAACGCGGGCGGGGTTCGGATCGACGTCCCGGCCGGCCCCATTACCGTGGGTACCGCCTATACCCTCTTGCCCTTCGGCAACACCCTGTATGTGCTGGACCTGACCGGGGCCGAACTGATGACCGCCCTGGAAACCGGTCTGACCCGAAAGAGCGGGGCATTCCCCTATGTGGGTTCCGCCCGCTACACCGCCGACCCGACCCGGCCCGAGGGAGAGCGGCTGATATCCCTGGAGATTCGAAATGATGCGGGCGAGTGGGCGCCGGTGGACCCGTACGGCCTCTACCGGGTGGCCACCAACGCATATCTGGCCGGCGGCGGTGACGGGTATGCGGTCCTCAAGAACACGGACGGATACCGGTACGACACCGGGTTTGTGGATGCGGAAAGCTTTATGGACTACGTCCGGCATGTCGGCGCCCTCACCGCCCCCGAGGAGACCGGGGTGACCTATTCGGCGCCGGATGCGATCACCCTCAAGATCATCGAAACCACCGATGTGCATGGCTCCCTGTTTCCCTACGATTTCATCGAGGCCCAAGAGATCGACAACTCCCTGGCCCAGGTCTGCACTTACGTGAAACAGGAACGGTCCCGAGCGGACCAGAGCGTCATCCTGCTGGACAACGGCGACATCTTGCAGGGTCAGCCGATCACCAACTACTACAATTATGAACGATCCACCCTCGACGACCATATCGTGGCCGATGTCATGAACTATATGGGGTATGATGCCGCGGCCGTGGGCAACCACGACATCGAACCGGGCCGCCCGGTTTATGATGCGGTCATGGAACAGTTCGAGTTCCCCTGGCTG
>JAABSQ010000038.1 GCA_011390315.1 Desulfobacteraceae bacterium | reverse complement strand
GGCCGAACCCGTCCGGTCACCTGGGCCAGGCAGAGCACCGAGGCCCGGTCATTGTAGAGCCGGACGATGTCGCCGTTTCGGATTCCCCTTTCTTCGGCGTCTTCCGGATGAATCCGCACCGGCCACCAGGGATAGCCGTCTTTTTTGACCCGGTGAACCGGAATGTCGTTCAGCCAGTCGGTGTGCTTGTCGTAGTGGCAGTGGAACGAAAACCGCGGATGAGGAGACAGCAGCTGGAGCGGATATTTTTTGTAAAGCTCGCTGTGATGCCCCTCCCAGCTGGGGATGTACCGAGGCGACAGAGGCCGCTCTTCATCATCCGGAAACTTGGACTTAAGGCTTTCGGAAACGAATTCGATTTTACCGGAATAGGTGCCCAGCTGTTCGGCCTTGTCTGTGCCCCGTTTGGGGTTGTTGAGGTCCGGGGTGTCGCAGGGCCTGCCCTCGGCGAACCATCTGAGGGACGGCGTGGACTTGTAATCCTCGGGAAGGTTGATAATGTGATAGCCTTTTTGATCGAAGGTCTCCCAGTCGATATGTTTGGGCAGATCCGACATCTCGAAAAAGGTCTTGCACCATTCCTTTTCGGTTTTGCCGTCGGTGAAGGTCTCTTTCATTCCGAGCCGTTCGGCGATCAGGGAAAAGATTTCATAGTCCGACTTGGACTCCCACAGCGGTTCGATGCATTTCTGCTGCCGGACGATGATCCGGAAGTTGCACCCGCTGCTGGCATGAACGGTGTAGCCGCCGCAGGCGCCCCACTCGCCCACGTCGTCGCGCTCGAAGTTGGTGCAGGCCGGCAGAATCACGTCGGCCATGCGGGTTTCACTGTTGAACCAGATGTCCTGATTGACCACGAACTCGAGCTTGGGGCTCTGATACATCCGCACCCACTTGGTGGTATCGGCCATCGTGCCCATGAAGGAGCCGCCGTAGCGATAGAACATCTTGATTTCGGAATACCCCTCCATCGGGTACTCGAAATGCTTGAACTGCTGCTCCAGGGACTGGCCGCAGAACCCCTCGCCGTACCAGCTCACCGGCGGATCGAGAACGGCCTCCGGCAGGGTCAGCCGCCACAGCCGCTGTTTGGTGGGATTGATCGGCAGGTAGTCGGCCGCCGTGGTGGTGGCGATCCGGCCCTGAAGATCGGCATAGGCCGGAAACCAGTTGGCGGTATCCGAGGGCGCGCCCATGGTGGTGCCCCAGATGGTCCGGCCCGGTTTGCCCAGCCCCTGCATGGCCTGCAAGAGAACCATCATTCGGGCCCATTCGGTGGCGTATGCCTGGCGGCAGGCGCCGCCTTCGCCGCCTCGGGAGCCGCCGGAGAGGACCGTCCGTTTGCTCGCCCACTCCCGGGCCAGTGCGCGGATCACCCGGGCCTTGACCGTCGATTCCTGTTCGGCCCATTCCGGGGTCTTGGGCTGACCGTCGGTCTCCCCGAGGACGTATTTTTTAAACTCGTCGAAACCGAGAGTGCGGTTCTTCACGTATTCTTTATCGTAAGTATCCTCGGTGATCCAGACATGGGCGATGGCCATGGCCAAAGCGGTGTCGGTCCCGATGCGCGGGGCGATCCACTTGCCTTCCATGACCCCGGCGGTGTAGTTGTGGAAGGGATCGATAAAGACCATCTTGACGCCCTTCTCTTTCAACCACTGCCGCCACAGGGCCGAATCCTGACCGGTGTAGGTGCCCCGGGTGGTGTCCGGGTCATTGGACCAGAGAACGATCATTTCGGCGTTCCTGAGGGAATCCTCCAGAAGGTCGTACTGCTCGGGCATGCCGAGCCGCCAGTAGAAGCCGTAGGTGTGGGTGGAGCCCCAGTGCCATCCCTCCCAGCTGTCGGGGTTGTCGAGCACCGGAGTGAACTCGAACATGTTCATGAACCGGGCGAAGGGCCCCATTTTGTACCCGACGATGCCCCAGTTGTGGTGGGAGGAGGTCATCCCGCTGATTGCCGAGCCGCCGTAGGTGTCTTTGACCCGCTTGAGTTCGCCGGAGACGATGTCGAGGGCCTCATCCCAGGAGATCCGTTCATAAGCCGATTTCCCCCGGTTCTGAGGGTTGCGCTCGCCGTTAGGATCGAAATCGACCCGCTTCATGGGATACTTGATCCGCTCGTCGGAGTAGAGCCGGCGCCGTTCCGCATGAACATACGGGGCCACGTTGAATTTCTTGGGGGGAGAATAGGATTTTCCGCCCGCCTCGATCGTCCAGGGTTTGAAGTCTTTCTCCTCGGCGACCAGGGGCCGGATGCGCGTCACCTTGCCGTCTTTGACATAGACGCTGACGGGACCGGCATTGGTGCAATTGGTAAACACTTGTTCAGTCATCGGTTAACCTCCCGGCGGTTGTGATGGACGTATGACCACTTCACCGCAGGCCGGCGAAGCGTGTTATCGAACAACTCTTTTTTTAGAGTTGCATATATTTGAATCGAGTCTTGTTTAGTGCAACCACTATTCAACCATTTAAAGGATGCATCCGCGCATGTCAAGGGGAATCCCGGGATTTTCACCAAGTCTCATATATCCATCAAACTCGGCAGAAACAGCGTAATCTGCGGAAGCGCGATCAGGAGCGCGATCTCAAACAAATCAGCGATCAGAAACGGCATAACCCCCCTGAAAACGGTCTCCATGGGGGTATCGGTAATCCCCTGAATAATGAAGACATTCAATCCCACCGGCGGGGTGATCAGCCCCATCTCGGTCACCCGGACCACGATGATCCCGAACCAGATGGGATCGAACCCCAGGTTCAGGATCAATGGATAGAAGACCGGAATCGTCAGCAGCACGATGGCCAGAGAATCCATCAGACAGCCAAGCACCAGGACTACCACCAGAATCAGGACCAGAATGACGTACCGGTTGACCGGCAGGTCCGCCACCCGGGAAGCCAGTTCGAAGGGCAGGCGGGTGACCGAAAAAAAATAACCGAGGAGCATGGCCCCCAGCACGATCAAAAAGAGCATCCCGGTGGTTTGAGTCGTGTTGGCCAAGCTGTATTTGAAATTGGCCCAGGTCATCTTTCGGCGAAGGATGGTGAACAGAAAGGTGCCGAACGCCCCCACCCCGGCCGCTTCGGTGGGAGTGAAGACACCGGCGTAGATGCCGCCGATGACCACCAGAAAGAGGACCATCACCTCCCAGGTCTTGAGCAATGAAAGGAACTTCTCCCGTGCCGTGGTTCGAGGGCCCGGCGGACCCAGTGCCGGGTTTCGCCGGGTCAGAATCATGATCGTGATGATATAGAAAATCGCCTCCAGCACCCCCGGAATGAACCCGGCCAGAAAGAGTTTGCCGATGGACTGCTCGGTCAGAATGCCGTAGATGATCAGGATCACGCTGGGCGGAATCAGAATCCCGATGCTGCCGCCCGCTGCGATGGAGCCGGTAGCCAGGGCCGTGTCGTAGTTGTATTTTTTCATCTCCGGCATGGCCACCTTGCCCAGAGTGGCCGCGGTGGCCAGACTGGACCCGCTGATGGCCGCAAAGCAGGCGCAGGCCGCCACCGTGGCCATGGCCAATCCGCCCCGCAGGTGACCGAGAAGCGTATGGACCGTCCGGTAGAGGTCTTCACTCATGCCGG
Organism: Desulfobacteraceae bacterium; assembly: GCA_011390315.1. Taxonomy (GTDB): domain Bacteria; phylum Desulfobacterota; class Desulfobacteria; order Desulfobacterales; family Desulfococcaceae; genus JAABSQ01. The sequence goes on along the minus strand of JAABSQ010000038.1, from coordinate 7,727 downwards.
CGGCGAAGGCGAAAGAGCCCATCAGGATAAACAGCGGAATCACGCTCATGCCGTGTTCGGCGAAGGTGGTGTACGGAACTGTTCTGAGCAGTCCGAGGGCCGGCCCCCAGCCGGCGATATAGGCGAACCCGAGAAACCCGACCAGGCCCATGCTGATGCCGATCTGCATGCGGAACAGAATCAGGATCAGCAGAATGAGGATGCCGATCAGGCCGACCGCCGTGGGGCTCATGAAGCGGTCCTTTCACTTTTGATTCTGAAGAAATGAAGGACCATATTCAGGACAAACACCCCGGCGCCCACCGCCGTCGGAATCACGAACGGCCATGCAGGAATCCGCAGCACCGCCGATGTCATCTGAGAAGCTCGGATCTCATGGATATAAAGCATGTTCTGCCAGCAGAGAACCCCCATGAACAGAATCGTCAGAAGGGTCATGAAGCTGTCGACCACCCGTCGAACCCGCCTTGAAAACCGCCCCATGATCAGCTCCACCGCTACATGGGCGCGCTGATAGGCGCAGTAGGCGATGCTGAAAGGAATCAGAACGGCCATCAGAAATTCGACCCCTTCCAGGGCTCCGGAAATGGGCCGATTGAGCAGATAGCGGCCGGCCACGTCCGCGGCGGTCAAAAACATCATCACCGCCAGGGTTGCGGCGCCGACCGCCAGCAGGGCCTGATTGATCCATCGGGCGATTGTTCCGAACATTCCGAACTTCTTTCCTTTTTGCGGCTGAAGCATGCACTTCAGCCTTGATCATTGTTTTGACCTATTCCGGGGTGGCCGAAACGGTGATCGATCATGGCCTGCACTTTTCATGAACAGGGTTCCAGGGTCATCCCTCGGGATCACTCCGGGAATGAGTAAACGCCAGGGCCTTCCATTACCATTCAGGAACCTGTGAAGGAGTTCTTACTTGCTCAGTTCCAGGGTGGTATCAAGGATCTTTCGGGCATTGGAATGGCCCTTGCTCTCCATGTTCTTCACCCATTCGGCCCACACCGGTTTACCCCCGATCTCGATCCATTTTTGCTGCTCCTCCGGGTTCAGCTGATAGATGTTCCCGGCCTCCCCTTCGGTTTGGATTTTTTCTTTTCCCAGATCCTTCATCTTATCAAAGAAATTCCGGCCCCAGAATCTGGATCCTTTTTCACCGCTGACGCTCATGATCCCTTCCTGAACATCCTTGGGCAGCCGGTTCCAGGTGTTCTTGTTCATCACGATGGAAAAATAGACCGCCGGAAACGGCACATCGGTGTAGTGGTTGACCACTTCGTAGAACCGCCATACATGAATGGCTTCCCAGGGGGCGCCCATGCCGTCGATGACCCCTTTCTGAAGGGAGATATAGCAGTCGGGCATGGGAATCAGCATCGGGATGCCGCCCAGTTCCCGCACCATATCCGTAGGAGGCCCCCCGGTCATTCGAATCTTCATGCCTTTCAGATCTTCGATGGTCTTGACCGGTTTTTCCCGGGTGATCAGGGTGTAGGGTTCGCTGGTATAAAACAGCAGCACCTTGACGTCTTCATATTCCTTTTGAATCTCCGGAAACTGTTGATAAAGCTTCCACATCACCTCACTACCCTTTTCGGCGGTCCGAAAAGGCAGGGCCGGCAAACTGATGACATCCGACAGCGGGGTCATCCCGGGCCAGTAGCCGTGAAAGCACCAGCCGATGTCGGTAATCCCGGTCTTGACCGCATTCCACATGTCTTTGCCTTTGGCCAGGGTCTGGCCGTAAAAAGCCTGAATCTTCACCCGCCCTTCAGTCGCCTCTTCCACCTGCCGAAGCCAGGGATCGACACAATTGACGGAACTCAGGCCGGACTCCGGGTTCTGGTGGGCGAACCGCAAAGTGAATGTCTTGGCGGCGCTGTTCCCAGTGAACGAAAACACCAGTGCCGCAATCCCAAGCAATACAAAAAAATGCTTTTTCATTGTTGCCCTCCTTTGATGTGGAAAAATCAGATTACGGTTGAACACGATGAAATACTGATACGCACGGAAGCGGATCCGGTATTGAAAAGCGCAGAACCACGGTCACACCGGTAATCCTGAAAACAGCAATGGAAATCAATGGGGAATGGGATATTCGAACCAAATCGGAGTTCGCAATCCGTCGGCGCCGACCGATGAGAAGGGGCCGGCGATCGACTCGAGGATTAGAATTTGGTTTCAGCATATTAAATCGCACCGGCGTAATTACATGCAATTTTGCACACACATATCCCTTTGTCAAGAGAAATTCACAAGGTACGGGAGAAGGCCGCTTCGCAAGCAAAGCCCTGAAGCGACACAGGATTAGGACTTGACAGAAGCGGGGGATTTCAATATCAAATCCTATTATATGAAATTCGATTTCTTATTTTGGACTCTTGAGGATCAGACGGGCAGAAAAAAAGAAGAAGAAAAAATTCATGAAAGCAAAATCAGACGGGCTCTCATCGACCGAAAAAGCACTCAAAATATTGATGTCCTTCACCCCCCATAACCATGAAATGGGAACCCTTGAACTGAGCAAGAAGCTGGGCATTCACAAATCCACCGTCAGTCGGCTGCTTCACCTGTTGAAAGATTATGATTTCCTGGAACAGAACCCGGACACCAAAAAATACATCCTGGGCCGCTCCGCCGCTGAAATCGGCAATGCCGTGATCAAATCCCTCAATACCAACATCGTCGCCCTGGCCCAACCCCATTTAAACGCGCTCAGCGCCGCCGTCGGCGAAAGCGTCGCACTCGAGGTCCTGTCCGGCGTCCAGGTCGTCCTGGCCCATCAGGTGGAAGGCCAGCAGCACATTCGGTTTTCCTTCACCCTGGGGGAACAGACTCCCCTTCACGTGGCCGCCGGCGCCAAAGCGATCCTGGCCTTCAGCGAACCCGGGTTTGTCGACCGGTGCCTGAAGAAAAAATTAACCCGCTTCACCCCGAACACCGTTTCATCCAAAAAAAGATACCTCGAAGTCCTGGATGAAGTCAGAAAAACCGGCATCGCCTTCGACAAAGGGGAGCGCTACGAAGACGTCTGGGCCATGGGCGCCCCGATCTTCGGCCACGACGGATCCCCCGTGGCCGCCGTGGTCATCGCCGGCCCCGCCGCCCGGTGGACCCCCGCTTTCATCGAACAGTCCATCGCGCCGTTGAAGAAAACGGCGGCGGAGATTTCGGAGCGGTTGTTTTATTGAGGAAAGAAAGAGAGGGCGAGTGGGTTCGCGCCTCTCCTTTATATCAGGGACGGGAAATCAGACCGATTTGGATACCTCGAGCAGGATTTCGGTGGCTTTCCGAGCATGTGCCCGAGTCAGCACCAGCGGCGGCATAAACCGAAACACATTGCCGTAGCGGCCGCAAGGGACCATAACCAATCCTTTCTGGAGCATTCCGATCAGGATCTGTTCGACCTTCTCCCGGGCCAAGGGCGCTCGGGTCTCCTTGTCCTCAACCATTTCAATGCCGATCATAAGTCCCCTTCCGCGGACATCGCCGATCACCCGGATATCGGCAGCGCCTTCTTTCAACCAGGATTGAATCTCCTCGCCGAGTTCCGCGGCCCGTTTGATCAAAGCGGAGTCATTTTCGGTCAAAATATCGATATTGGTCATGGAGGCGGCGGCGGCAACCGCATTTCCCGCAAAGGTATTGGGCTGGGAGTAATCGTCGATCTGTGCCGCCAGATCCTTGCGGATGGTTAAACCGGCCATCGCCATATCCCCCCCCATCCCCTTGCCCCAGGTCAGCATATCGGGTTCGACGCCGGCATGCTCGATGCACCACATCTTTCCGGTACGTCCGGCCCCGGCCTGGACCTCATCGGAGATATAGAGGGCGCCGTGTTTTTCACATGCTTTCTTGACGATTTGAAAATACTCCGCAGGCGGCGCCACATATCCACCCTCCCCCTGCTGTGCTTCGATAATCAACGCCCCGACATCGTCCGCCCCGGTATAGGGCGTGTTGAGAACATAATCGACATATTGGGCGCACTGGAGATTACAACTCGGATATTCAAGACCGAAACAGCAACGGTAACAATAGGGATAGGGAAGATGAATCACCCCCGGAAGGAATGGACCGTATCCTTTTCGGTACTGATCGCCCGTGGTCAGGGAATTTCCGCCGAACCATACTCCGTGGTACGCTCCATGGAAAGCGACCACCTGGGTGCGGCCCGTGATCTTTCGAACGAATTTTAGGGCGGTCTCAACCGCTCCGCTGCCGCTCTGTGTAAAATAGGTGATACAGTTGTTCTGCAACCCGATAGGCATTACCTCGGCGACCTTTCGGGCCAGGTCGGTGCGTCGAACATTGGAAAAGTCGATCGCGTGCATGAGTTTGCACATCTGCTGCTGAATCGCCTCGATCACCCTGGGATGACATCGGCCCACCGAGTTTACCGCCACCCCGGCCGTGATATCGATATAGATGTTTCCGTCGGGGTCTTTGATGGTGGCGCCCTTTCCTTCTTCGAACACCAGCGGGAAGCGTCCGCCCCCGCGTGCCATGGATTCGAAATCGACAGACCCGTCGAGATATGCCTGGGTGTTCAGACCCGGTATGCGGTCGGTCACCATTTTGGGGGCTTCGGGGTAAGACAATTTGGCCAGTTCCTGTTCACTCAACATGGGTTCCTCCTCTCATTTTAAGATAATATAGGATTGACGCTGTCCAGTTCTTCATTCGAAACATCGAAGCGTTGTTCATTGCTGGACAATGTCTCTTCAGAAAAAAACAAAGGAAGACGGTCGTCTTCAGGCTTGAATCCAACGGCGTCGTTAAATTTTCTTTCCGTCTGCAATACCATCTGTCCCAGACGTTCCAGATATCCTTGATCGAGCGGTTCGTCCAGAACGGCCGCGACGCATTCGATAAGCTGCTGCTTCAGTTCGGGGATATCCAACGCCGGCAGGGAGGCGAACAAACAGAGGCCCAGAGTATCGATAGCGGCGAAGTAGCTTTGCAGAAATTTGGATACCGGCGCCTGCCCGGCCGGGGCGGTCGGGTCGTAATCCGGATTGGCCGGACTGGGTAGTGCATTTCCGCAAGTGTGGTCCGCGCCCATCGGGGAAGTGGCATAGGTCACGCCGGTCCCCTTCAGCCCCCGGGGATCATACCCGGCCAGAGCCTGGCCTTTTACGTGAGGGATGCGCTCAATCCCGAGGATTTTTCCGGCATATACACAGCCGTTACCGATCATGCGTCCTCGATCGCTTCCCGTCGATATCTCCCGGACGAGTTCAAGCGCGGCCGGCCCGTCTCCCCATTCCAGCACTCCGGCTTCCATGGCAACCGCAATCGAGGCCCCCACCTCCATGGTATCGAGACCGACATCGTTACAGATGCGGTTGATCCGGGCGATGATTTCGACATCGTCGATCATGCAGTTGGAACCGACCAATGCAAGGGTTTCATATTCCAGACCGGAAACGATGACTTCGCCGGCGGCATCGGTCAGCACGTTTGAACATCTGAGAATGCAGCTGGACATGCAACGGTGGCTCGGATTGCTGTTGGGCCGGGCCTTCATCATTTCGGCAATGGCTTCTCCGGAAATTTTATCCGCCCCCGCAAAGCGCCCCCGGGAAAAGTTTTTTGTGGGAATCGCACCTATTTCATTGACAAGACCGACCAGCATCGGGGTTCCGAAATTCTTGAAACCCTCCGCAAGCGGGTGGGCCATGATTCCCTGGGAGAAGGCCTTCACCGCGCTTTTGAGCAGCGCCTTATCCTTGATTTCAGGCGGGAAACACCCGCGATCATCCACAACAACGGCTTTCAGGTTCTTCGCTCCCATCACCGCGCCCAGACCCCCACGGGCCGCAATTCGCGGGAAAAAGTCAGGCGTGGCTGTGGCCACCGCAGAGGCCAGCATCCGCTTTTCACCGGCCGGACCGATGGAAACAATGCCGATGTCGTCTCCATAAGTATTTCTCAATTTCTCGATGCATTCCGAAATAAGAGAATCGTTTAAATCGTCGGACTGAACAATTGAAACCCCTTTGCTGTCGATCACCACGGAAACAGGTTCTTTTGAAATGCCTTCAAACACCAGCGCCTGAATTCCAAGGTTGGCCAATTTTCGAGCGACAGCCCCCCCCGCATTCGCTTCCTTGATGGTATGGGTCAACGGGCTTTTGGCGCCCACGGATAAACGCCCGCTGTTGGGAACCGACGTTCCGGCCAGAATGCCTGCGGCGACCACCAGTTTGTTTTCCGGTCCCAACGGGTCGCATTGGGGCGGCACTTCATCTGCAATGAGGTTGGAGGTCAATCCTCGGCCGCCGAGATTGAGATAACGCCCCTCGACCGTTTCAAACTGTGAGCTGGATGAACTCAGATTAATCCTTGCAATTTTTTTCTTTTTCAAACCTATTCCTCCCTTGCGAAATAGTGCAATTTTCATCCCATCATTCTTTTATCTTACATAATTTTATTCGGCAGCCAGGTGGCAATCTGAGGAAAGATCATGACCAGGATCAGAATCAACAGCTGTATCAACACAAACGGGGGAACGGCCCGCCAGATATCCCTCGTAGTTACTTCCGGCGGAGCAACCCCTTTCATCATGATCAGCGCCCATCCGAACGGCGGCGTCAGATAGGCCACCTGCATATTCAGAATAAACAAAATGGCAAACCAGATCGGATCAAAACCGAGCAAGCGAGCGATGGGCATGAAGATCGGGGCGCAGATGGTGACGACAGCGTAATCATCCATAAACATTCCGAAGATCAGAAGAATAAACTGCATACAGATCAGCACGATCCATCGGCTCACTTCAAGCGATTCAATAAATTCCATCACCATGTCCTGGGCTCCCGCACTGGCATAGAATACCCCGAATAGGGTGGCCGGAATCAGAATCCAGAGAGCCATTCCGGTAATTTTTAACGTTTCACGGCAGGAATTCATCAGCACTTCCCGGGAAAGCTTTCGATGGATCATGCAGATGACCATGGCGCCTAACGCGATGCCCGCGGCTTCAGTGGGCGTCGCCATGCCCAGAAAAATGGAACCGAGAACCAGTACCACCAGCATGGAGGGCAGGAATATTTCTTTCAAAGCCCGCCACCGCATCGACCAAGTAACCTCACCAGCCGTTTTGGGAAGCGCTGCTGGATTAAAATACCCGGTCAGCAATATCAGCATTACATACAAGCCGGCCAGTATGACTCCCGGAATAAAACCGCCGAAAAACAGTTTTCCGATGGATACTCGGCCAATGAATGCAAAAATGATCATGATAATGGCGGGCGGTATGATCTCTCCCAGAACACCGCCGGCCATGACCGATCCCAACGCCATCGATTTACTATAAGAATGCTGCAGCATAGCCGGTACGGCCACCAGACCCATTGTCAGAATCCCGGGGCCGAATCCGCCGCACATGGCCAAAGCCACACAGACCCCGATGGAAACAATGGCCAGCCCTCCCCGAACCCCCGAAAGCCAGTAGCTAAGGCCCCTGAACATGCCTTCGGAAATACCCGATTGCACCAGGAAATTCCCCATAATGAGAAAAAGAGGGATGGTCATCAAGGTGGTGCTCGTGATCTGGTGGTAGGCTGTCGTGGCCACGGTATAAAGGGCCGCCGGTCCATCAATAAAATAGGTCATCGCAACGGTAATGCCGCCCAGGGCAAAGGTTACAGGGATGCCGATGGCCAGTAAAAACAAGAGCCCGCCAAACAGCATGAAGGTGATGATCTCGATGCTCATCAGGT
>JAABSQ010000037.1 GCA_011390315.1 Desulfobacteraceae bacterium | reverse complement strand
GACCACGCCCGGATCCAGAATCAGCCGGTCCAGGCCGGCCGGGGTGAGGCTCGAATTCCAGGGCGGCGCAATGAACCAGCCGCCGAGGGTGAAGGGTTCGACCGGTCCCCCCTGCCAGTCTTCGTAGGTCATCCGGTAGCGATCCAGGAGCCGCGCATCCGGATGATGTTTCAAAACAGCGTCGACCCGGTCATCGGCGGGTTCCGAAAAGAAGAGAAAGGTAAACCCCGCCTCCTTCCAGTTGCCGATCAATCCGTGGGGATCGACCGCGCCGGTCGAATCGACATGACCTTCGATATAATAGATGTGCAGCGTCTGATACGGGCAGATATCCTTCCGAATCCCCGGCGCCGGGTTATTCATGTTTGGGCAGTTGATCCAGGTACCAATCCATCGGGTCCAGAAGGGTGTAGCCCATATCCCGCAGCTTCTTTTTGATGCGGGCGATATTGTTGGTCAGCAGGTAGGGGAAGACCGCCCGTTTGCCTTCTTCCCAGTGGCGGGAGACGAGCACGCTGCCGAAGGAGACCTTCTCTTCGGTGATGGCGTCCACAACCCGTTTGAGCTGGCCTACCTTGTCTTCCACCAGAATGCCCAGAAGCATTCCCGGTTCGCCGATATTGAGAACATTGATGAAGGCCCGGATCAGGTCCCGAATAGAGATGATGCCCTTGAGTTTGCCGGCCTCGTCCACCACCGGAAAGGCCCCCACTTTTTTGTCCTGAATCAGGAGCAGGGCGTCCTGAATGGTGTAGGCGGGCTGAATGGTCATGGGATCGGGGGTCATGAACCGGCCTACCGTGATCTCCCGAAGCTTGTCGTCCACCGCATCGCAATTGAGTTCATCCTGAAGGGTGGAGGGCATGGCGCTTCGAATGTCCCGGTCGGTGACGATGCCGATCAGGACGCCGTCGGGTTCGACCACCGGAAGGTGGCGGATGTGATGTTCCTGCATCAGGTCTCTGGCCTCGAGAATGTTGGTGTCTTTCCCGATGGTGATGACATTCTTGGTCATGGATCTGTCGATAAACATGGTTAGCCTCCGATGGAAAAATAGTAAAGGGAATATTGCCCTTGGTTTACGGGGTCATCATCACTTCCACATGGTTTTTGATCAGTTCGGGCAACCGCTGAATGGAATATCCGCCTTCCAGGACCGATATGATTCGGCCCTTTGCATATTTATCGGCCAGCCCCATCAGGACCTTCATGATCCAGGTGAACATTTCGGTGGACAGTTTGATGTCGGACATGTCGTCTTCGGCGTGGGCGTCGAAGCCGGTGGAGGCCAGGATGAATTCGGGTTGGAAAAACTCGAAGGCCGGCAGGAGGTCCCGTTTGATCAGGTCCAGATATTCCCGGTCGCCCTGGCCGGGAAGGACCGGGGTGTTGAGGGTGTAGCCCTGGCCGGCGTCGGCGCCCTTTTCGAATTCCCGCCCGGTGCCGGGAAAGGCGAAGGAGGGGTGTTCATGAATCGAATAATAGAAGACGGTGGGGTCGTATTCGAAGATATGCTGGGTGCCGTTGCCGTGGTGGACGTCGAAATCGACGATGCCCACCCGTTCGATTCCCCATGCTTCCTGAAGATACCGGGCCGTGACGGCCACATTGTTGAAATAACAAAACCCCATGGCCTTGTTCACTTCGGCATGGTGGCCCGGGGGACGAACGGCGCAGAAGGCGTTGTCGATCTTGTCTTCCATGATCATCTTCGCCGTCTCCAGAATCCCGCCCACCGCCAGCATGGCGGTGTCGTAGGTTTCCCGGCACATCTGATTGTCCGGATAATCGAGTTCGTCCATGCCCAGCAGACAGGCCTCTTCGAACCGCAGAATATAGTTGATGTGGTGGACCTTTTCGATCCACCGCTGCTGGGCCGGAACGGCGTGAATCCGGGTCAGTTCGGGGAGAAGGCCGGCATCCTCGATTCCCTGGTAGGCGGCCTTCAGCCGCTCGGGCGATTCGGGATGACAGGAGCCGGTGCAGTGAAGCAGATACCGCTCATCATATAGAAATCCTGTCCGTCTCATCGCTTCCCCCTTCCGTGTGGACTATTGAATGATGGTGTCGAAGATCTGAAAGGCCGATTTGAGCGCCGGATTGTCTTCGGGAATTTGAATCGTGGGAATCCCCTTGAGGTCATATTCATAGACGCCCTCATCTTCGGGAATGGCGCCCGCCAGTTCCAGGCCCTCCTGGCGAATGATCTCCAGGGCCGCCTCCGGCGCGCCGTTTTTGGTCTGGTTCAGGATCAGGTAGCTCTTTTCCACCCCGATATTGAGTTCCTGAGCCAGTCTGTGGATGCGTCCGGCGGCCTGAATGGACCGGCGGGAGGTGTCGGCCACGATCAGAAGGATGTTGACGTTCTGGGTGGTCAGCCGGCTGATGTGCTCCATACCGGCTTCATTGTCCATGACGATGAAGGGGTAGTTGCCGGTGAGCTTTTCCAGAATGTTGGTCAACAGCGAGTTGGCCGCGCAGTAGCATCCGGCGCCTTCGGGCTGGCCCATGACCACCAGATCGTAGCCGTCTTCCTCGGCGATGGCTTCTTCCAGGCGCATGGCCATGAAGATGTCCTTGGTCATGCCCTCGGGGACCTTTCCTTTTTTCATATCCTCCCGGGCCTGGCCCAGGGTGCTCTCGACTTCCAGGCCGAGCACCTCATTGAGGTTTGCGTTGGAATCGGCGTCCACCGCCAATACCGGGGTTTTTCCTTTGGCAACCAGATATTTGATCAGCATTCCGGCGACCGTGGTTTTTCCGGTGCCGCCTTTTCCAGCCAATGCGATTGAGTAAGCCATATGTTTTTATCCTGACGTTTGGGGAGTGAATATTTGAAGGATTTCCCGTTCGGTTTGTCCGAAGGATAGGGAAAACCCGAATGAATGTTTTATATCCTTTGAAGATTAAGACACTTAAAATAAACAGTCAAGAAACTTTTATCCCTCCCGAATCGGAGGGGTTACCCGATGACGGAAGCCGGTTTCAAGCGCCGGGGGTTTCCTGAGCGGTCGATCAATTTTCTTGCCAACCCGCTTTTCCTGTGGTAGTCTTCGGCCGAATTCAGTTTAAATTCAAATGTATATTAGAAACTAAATGAGGTTTAGAATGTGACCGCCGTATGCCTGGTCGAGATGCGGCGGGTTGATTAACCCTGAACAATCATATAAAGGAATGAGGGGGTAAAAAATGGAATTTGAATTGACCAAGGAACAGAAGGATATTCAGCGCTCCGTCCGGGAATTCGTCAAGAAGGAGTTCGACCGGGACAAAATCGCCGAAATGGACGAAAAGCACGAGTATCCGGTGGATATCTGGAAGAAAGCCGCCGAACTCGGATTCATCGGCATCCATTTTCCGGAAAAATACTCCGGAATGGATTATGGTGTGATGGAGAACATTCTGGTGGCCGAAGAGCTCTGCCGGGGCGATTCTTCGGTCGGCGCCTGTCTGATGCTGGCCGACTTCGCCTCGGAGATCGTGCTCCATTTCGGCAGCGAGGAGATGAAATCCAAGTGGCTGCCCAAGGTCGCCGAGGGCGAGGTGCTCTCCTGCGGCGCCTTCACCGAACCGGACCACGGATCGGACATCACTCGAATGGACACCACCGCCGTTAAAGAAGGGGACGAGTGGGTCATCAACGGCACCAAGATCTTCATCACCAACGGCGGCCCCCTGGCCGGTTTCTACAGCGTTCTCTGCCAGACCGACCCGGAGGCCCAGCCTTCCCACCGGGGGATGAGCCTGCTCCTGGTGGAGGCGGACCGACCCGGCGTCACCGCCGCCACCGTCGGAAACAAGATGGGCATCCGCAGCATGCACACCGCCGAGGTGGTGTTCAAGGATGTTCGGGTACCGGCCGAAAACCTCATCGGCGAAGAGGGCAAGGGATTTTATCAGGTCCTCGAATTTTTCGATGAAAGCCGCATTCTGATCGCGGCCCAGGGTTTGGGCACGGCCCAGGGCGCCTTCGACCGGGCACTCGACTATATCAAATCCCGGGAACAGTTCGGAAAAAAGATCGGCCAGTTCCAGGTCAACCAGCACAAGATCGCCGACATGGCCACCCGCCTCGAAATGGTGCGGCTGCTGGTCTACAAGGCGGCCTGGAACTTCGATCAGGGCCGGATCGATCCCAAGCTCACCTCCATGGCCAAAATGGCGGCCGGCCGGCTGGCGGTGGAAGTGGCCGACGAGGCGATTCAGCTGCTGGGCGGCTACGGATACATGCAGGAATACGAAGTGGAGCGGTTCGCCCGGGACGCCAAAATCTGCGAACTCTACGAAGGCACCAAAGAGATTCAGAAGAACACCATCGCCGGGGCGATTCTCGGCAAACTGAAGTAATCGGGTCGTGTTCTAAGGGGCGGCCGACCGGGTTCGACCCGGCTCGGCCCCTCATCGGCCATTTTTTGATGAAGGGAGGAAGTGATGCTGGATATGTTTAAAAAATCGATGCTCACCGGCCTGGGTCTGGTGATCAAAACCCGGGATGAGGTGGAATCGGTCGCCAAGGAGTGGATCGAAAAGCAGAAGATGTCCGAATCCGAAGGGCGCAAGTTCATGGACGACCTGCTCAAGAAATATGATGATTCCAAAGAAAAACTGGAAGACCGGGTTGAAAAGATGGTCAAAGACACCCTCAAAAAGCGCAATATCGCCACCCGCGAGGAGGTGGAGGCCCTCAAAAAATCGAAGCTGGTCATGCAGGATGAGCTCCTGGTCCTCAGGCGCGAAGTGGAACAACTCAAGGAGAAGGTCGGGGCAGGGTCCGCTTCGGTCGGCGGGACCGGCGCCTGATCCCCCTGTCCGCATGCTGAGCATTCGCAAAATCGGGGCGCTGGGCAGAACCTATCGCCATCTTCATCGCTATCGGCAGATTCTGGGCGTCTTTTTCAAGTACGGATTCGACGATCTGATCGAGCGGCTGAAGATCGACCAGTACATCGAACTCGGCCTGCAGATGATTTCCCGCCGCACCGGCACGATTCAAAAGCATACCCGGGCCGAACGAATCCGCATGGCCATGGAGGAGCTGGGCCCCACCTACGTCAAGCTGGGCCAGCTGCTTTCCACCCGCACCGATCTGATCCCCATCCATTTCATCGAGGAATTTTCAAAGCTTCAGGAGCATGTGCCGCCGTTTCCCTTTCGGGAGGTGAAAAGGGTTCTGGAAAAGGAGCTGCAACAGCCGATGGAATCGGTGTTTCCCTTTTTCGACGAGGTCCCTATCGCGTCGGCCTCTATCGGCCAGGTCCATCTCGCCCATGACCGGGACGGTGAGCGGCTGGCGGTCAAGGTCCAGCGGCCCGGAATTCAAAAGGTTATCGAGGCGGACCTGGAGATCATGCTCCATTTGGCCATGCTGATGGAGCGAAACATCGAGGAGGTGGCCCTCCATCGACCGGTGGCCATTGTGGAGGAATTCGCCCGGGCCCTGGAAAAGGAACTCGATTATTCCCACGAAGCAGCCAATATCGAGCGGTTCGCCCGCCAGTTTTTTGGAGACCCCACCATCTATGTCCCCAAAGTCTATCGGGACTTCACCACCGACCGGATATTGACCATGGAGTTTATTTCCGGAATCCGGGTGACCGAAATGCGGCTACTCGAAGCGGCCTCCGCCGACAAGGTCCGGATCGTGGAACGGGGGGCGGATCTTTTTCTTCGGCAGATCTTCGATCACCGGTTTTTCCATGCCGATCCCCACCCCGGCAATATTCGGGTATTGGCCGGTGATGTCATCTGCCTGCTCGATTTCGGCATGATGGGGACGGTGGACCGATTCAACAAGCAGAATTTCGTGGAACTGATCTACGGCGTGGTCCGCCGGGACGAGGTGCGGACCACACAGGTGCTGCTTCGGCTGACCTCCCGGGAAGAGGAGCCGGAAATCCGGCTTCTGGAGCGGGATGTCTCCGATCTGATGGGGCAGTACCTTCACCGTCCCCTCAAAAACATCGAAATCGGCAAGCTGCTTCAGCAGCTGCTGGAGCTGACCTCGGTGTATCACCTGCGAATTCCCCCGGATATTTTTCTGATGCTCAAGGCCCTCAGCACCATCGAGGGCATCGCCCGAATGCTCCACCCCGAGTTCGATATGGTGGCCCAGATCGCCCCCTTTATTCAGCGGGAAAAGATGGCCCGGTACCAGCCCCGTCGGCTGGCCGAAGCGTTTGCGGCCCTGTCTTCCGAACTCTTCCACTTCGCCAACCAGTTTCCGAGGGACATTCTGGATGTGACGCGACTCATCAAGCGGCAGCGCTTTTCCATCCGTTTCGAGCATCGCGGGTTGGAAAATCTGATCGAGACCCACGACCGGATCAGCAACAAACTCTCCTTTGCCATCATCATCGCCGCCCTGATCATCGGCTCTTCCATCATCGTCATCGCCGAAATCCCCCCGCTTCTGTACGGTATTTCACTGATCGGCATCGTTATTTTTATCGCCGCCGTGGTCCTGGGCATATGGCTCATATTCGCCATTATTCGACGGGGTCGTTATTGAGATATTTGAACCTTCTGTCCAACGGGTATAATGAAACGAATACCTGAACAATAAATAACTCATCAGAACTAAACGCAAATTCCTCTGGACATTTTTTTAACGAGGGTGCTATAAAACAAAAAAATCACAGAAATAAACTGAATCCGTGATAAGAAGCCCTGCAGGGATGGGTTCACGGGTTACAGATTTCCGGTCGGGCTTTCGGTATGAAAACGCATAAACAAGGGAATGGGGGGTTGCGGCGCACCATGCCTCCGTCTTCGGCGACAGGCCTTCGCAGACCACTATGGATGATGACCGATAGGTGAATCTATGACGACTAATTTTCATCGAATGGTGCCGATTCGGCACACCGGAATCCTACGACCGCTTTGCCTTCTGACGCTGATGGGGCTGGTGTGTCTGTCCGTTTTGGGCATACCGGCGGTCCGGACGGTATCGGCCGAAGGGCCCCTCACGATCTTTTTTTACAGCTCCGAGGCCAACATCAACAATTACAAAGCCCTGAAGATGGAATTCGACAATTATCTTTCCAAAGCCGGACCTTACGAGTTTCAACCCTTCAGCGACATCGCGACCTTCGAGGGTCAGATTCGAAAGGGGTCCGGTCACCTGCTTCTTCTGTCGAGCTGGCACTTCAGCCGTATTCAGCAGGACCTTTCCCTCAAACCGGTTATGGTCGGGATTCGAGACGGCGAAATGTTTCAGAAACGGGTATTGGTGACCGGGCCCGGCTCGGGCGGAACCGATTCAATGGGTTCGGGTCCGGTGGCCTCCGCCAGTAATGTGCAGCATACCCGAAGCGTCCTCAAGGAAATGTTGGAAAACGATCAAAAAGCGGCTTCGGTGCGGATTCTGACGGTGCCCAAGGATGTGGATGCCCTGATGTCGGTCGGTTTTGAAATGGCCAAGGCGGCGGTCACCACTGAAAACGCCCTGAAGAACCTGGAGAACCTTGACCCGGTGCTGTTCAAGCGGATTCGCACCCTGGCGGAAAGCCGTCCGTCTCTGTTGCTGATACTGGCGGCCCCGACGGACGGAGCGGCGGAGTTGGAGGGGTTGATTCGCTCGGTGCGGGAGATGCCCGATGATCCGACAGGGTTGAACGCATTAAAAATGCTGGATCTGGACGGCTGGAAAACCATTGACCCATCGGACACCCCGGAACTGGAGGGATAAATCAAGATGACTCAATGCACTATCAAACTGTCTGTCTTTACCCTGATATCCCTTTTCTTCTTTTCGCTTTCCGTTGGGGGGGGCCAGGCTCTGGGTGCGGAGGAGGGGCCGCGCGTACTTCTCCTTAATTCCAACGCCGGGGTGGGCAAGTACAAGGCGGTGCAGGAATCCTTCGCGGAAACCTTGGCCAATCCCCTTCTCAACGTGGATATGGGTCTCGGCGAGCCGAGGATCGGAAAACTGCGCGGCTTCGATCCCGACCTGATCTACTGCATCGGCGCCAAGGCCTACTCCTACGCCATTCGAAATTTTCCCCGGGAAGACATCGTCTTTTCCTCCATTATCAACTGGCTTCGGCTTCCGGTCTCCGGAAAAACCTACGGGGTTTCCAATGAACTGCCCGTTCGAATGCCCCTGATGATGTATCGGTATATTTTTCCGGAAATCAAAACCATCGGAATTCTCTACAGCCGGCAGTATACCGAAGAATGGTTTGAAAAGACCCGGGCCCAGGCCGAGGAGTTGGGCATCACCGTCATCGGGCAGCAGGTGTCTAAGAGAAACGGCACCATCGCCGCCCTGGACGAGCTCTCCCCGAAGGTCGAGGCCCTGTGGCTGATTCCCGATCCCCTGGTCATGCCGGAAAAGGAATCTCTCTACCGGATTTTGGAAACCTCCGACGCACGACAGCTGCCGGTTTTTTCCTATCATGATGCATTCGCCCTGTTCGGGGCCGTTCTGATCGTTTCGGTGGATGACCCCACCATCGGGCGACAGGCCGCCGGAATCGCCATGGACCTGCTCTCCGGCAAGTCCCTGGCGGATCGGATTCAGTTCCCCGCGGGTTCATCCATCACCCTCAACATGAAAAAGATCGACGCCTACGGACTCGAATACAACAAAAACGCATTGAGCGCCGTCAACAACATCATCAAATAGCAGACCTTTTTACCTTTTGAGGAGCTTGGATATTCGGTGAGCGGAAAACGATTCTGGTCCGACAAGGAATTCCGGTGGAGTATCAAATGGAAGCTTATTGTCACCATCAGCTTTCTGATGATCTGCCTGGTGCTGGCGTTGACCTTTTCCCAGATCACGTCCCAGAAACGGCTGATGGGGGCCGAACTGGAAAAACGGATCACGCTGATGAAGGAAAATCTGGTGGAGCGGGGGAAAAATATCGCCGTCAATCTCACCCAGCAGGTGGAAAAGGACATCGCCGCCTTCAATTTATCCGGGGTCCTGGAAAACGTCAACGACAGCGTGGAGAAAAATCCGGAAGTCGAAGCCGCCATCCTGGTGCAATCGTCCGGCGCCATCTTTGTCCATACCCGGGAGCCCGAACTGGCCCGGACCCAAGCTGAGGGAAAAATCGACCGGGAAGCCCTGGAGAAATCCGAACTTTCGGTGATGGAATATGACCAGGGCGGCAAATCGGTCATCGAGATCGTCAATCCGGTCCAGATCAGCACCGCACCTTGGGGCGTATTGCGGGTCCTCATCACCCCCAAACGGGTGGAAGCCGAAATCGCCAGAAGCCGCGCCCAGATCATTCGGGAAGGCAACCGGATGATACGGGATGCGGCGGTTTCCGCCGGCATCGTCATGGTTCTTTCGTTTATTATCGTGTGGCTGCTCTCGCTGCGGTTTTCCACCCCTCTGATTCAACTGACCCGATCGGCCGAGAATCTCTCCAAAGGGGATTTCACCGAATCGATTCAGATTCGCCGGAATGATGAAATCGGGGTGCTGGCCGAAGCCATGCGGAACATGGTGGACAATCTCAACGACATCATCAGCAACAATATCACCACCTCTCACAATCTGTTCCAGGCCATTTCCGATCAGACCGCATCCCTGGATGAAACCTCGGTTCTGCTGAACGAAATGTCCGATATCACCCGCCGGAATACCGAGAACGCCAATCAGACCGATGACTTCATGAAAGAGACCACCTCGGTGGTGGAAAAATCCAAAGACTCCATGGTTCGGGTGACCGGGTCGATGGAGGAGATTTCCAAGGCCAGCGAGGAGTCCCTGCAGATCATCAAGACCATCGATGAAATCGCCTTTCAGACCAATCTCCTGGCTTTGAACGCGGCCATCGAGGCGGCCCGGTCGGGAGAGGCCGGGGCCGGTTTCGCGGTGGTGGCCGATGAGGTGCGGAGTCTGGGGCTTCGCTCGGCCCAGGCGGCCAAACACACCGCCACCCTGATCGAGGAGACGGTTCAAAAGGTCAAAGACGGGGCGGGTCTGGTGATTCGAACCAATGAACGGTTTCAGGAGGTGGCGGCCAACGCGGCCCGAATCGCCGAACTGGTCAGCGATATCACCAGCGCGTCCAATCAGCAGAGCCGGCGGATCGACCAGATCAACGAGGCGGTGGCTCGAATGAACAACGTCATTCGCCGCAATGCGGCCAGCGCCGAGGAACTGGCCTCCTCCATGGCCATCTTCAAGGTCACCGATACCAAACAGCTGACGCTGGAAGACGAAGAGATACCCTTGTTAACCGACAACGATAGAGGTGAACCATTATGAAAGCCATTCAGGTCATTCGGATTTCCATCGGCCTCTTGATCTTATGCTTCCTGCCGGCCGCTTCGGGCTTCTCCATCTCCCCGGAGGATTGGACCCCGGAGCTTCGCCGGGCCGACGCCGAAATCGAAGAAGAGTTCGAATGGCTTCAGGAGGAATCGAATGTCACCTTCGTCATCACCGCATCCCGGGTGCTGGAAGACATTCGTAAATCCGCGGCCTCCATTACCGTAGTGACCTATGAGCAGATACGGGAAATGGGGGCTCAGCACCTGATGGATGTCTTTCGGGTGGTTCCGGGGGTAAGCGCCTGGTACCACGCCGACGGCCATTATCGAATCGATATTCGGGGCGTGTCCAAATTGGGCGGACAGGATGTGCTGATGATGCTCAACAGCCATCCTTTGAACAACAATTTTTCAGGTGGCGCGACCTGGTCCTTGGACACCTTGCCGGTGGACAACATCGAACGGGTGGAAATCATCCGGGGCCCGGGGTCGGCCCTCTACGGCGCCAACGCGTTTTCCGGCGTAATCAACGTTATCACCAAAAAGGCCGAGGACTTCGACGGATATCAGTTGACCGCCGGCGCCGGCAGCTACGACAAGCAGCAGTACAACTTTCTGATGGGTCAATACTTCGGAGAGGTCGGCGTCGCCTTCAATCTCAATTATCTCAACATGCACGGGCCGGAGCGGTACATCGAACGAGACGCCCAGACTATCACGGACCAGCTTTTGGGAACCAATGCTTCAATGGCGCCCGATTATGCGGAAACCGGGGATGAAAAGATCGATGCGGCCCTGAACGTCACCTTTCGAGAGTTTACGCTGGATGCCCGGTATGTCGACAGGGAACGCAAACCAGCCACCAATGCGCTCTGGACCATGAATGAAAATAATCTTAGTAAACCTGAAGATTATTATGTGAAGCTTAGTTATGAAAGAGATATCTGGGAAGGTATTAATCTTTACGGAAAAGTCTATACCAATTACAATGAAGATTTTAATCATCACCAGGGGCTGACCAACGGCGCTGTGGTCCCGACGCCGATGGGGTTTGTGCCGCTGCCGCCGGACGAGGGATTGATCGTGGAGCTTTCGAATGAAAATCGTCGGTATGGTGTGGAAATGCAAGGCACTTACCGGATCAATGATGCCCATACTACTGTCGCCGGCTTTACCTATGAAGATATTGAACAGGAGGATGTCACCTACCGAGCCAATTTTCTTTACACCCCGGTACCGGGTGTGGTGATTCCACTGGATTCGGTGCAG
>JAABSQ010000036.1 GCA_011390315.1 Desulfobacteraceae bacterium | reverse complement strand
TCGGCCGCCGCCAGGGCGAATTTTTCATAGGTATCCTGAAGGCGGGCCAGGGGGCGGATATACGGCGGCCGCATCGGAATCGTCTTCCAGCAGGGCCCGGATTTTGTCCGCACGGGCCTCGACCGCCCGCAAACCCTTCCGGCCCGTCAGATAGGCCGATACGAATGCCCGTTCCGGGCCGTCCATTTCCGCAAGTGCGCGCAGGTCGATATCGTGTAATACGGTAGGTCCCTCCCGAGTCGAGTATTTTTTTGTTCTACCGAATAAAGAAATATTTCCAAAAAAAAGCCCCTTTCGAACCCGGTCAACCGGGCGGTGAAAAAACGCCTTTGCCGGTGAAACGCGGATCAAAAAAGCATTCGCGGATGCGGTACACACCCGCCCCCGGGTTTTTCTATTAAAAAAGGGTTGCAATCCATGAATGGGTGGCATAAGTATCAGATTATTAAGCTTAAATCAGCATGGCGAACATGCGTGTGCGTCTGCTTCTTTTCCAAAGGACCCTGATGATGGACTGGCTGTTTCCCTCAATCGTCGCCACCTTGATCGGCACCATCGTTTTGGCCTCGACCTACGGGTTTTTGTATCGAAGCGAAAAAGAATCCTATCTGGCGATATGGTCGCTGGCCTGGTGCGTCTATGCCCTCAGGTTCGTCTTTATGCTCTGGTATATCTCCATCGGCCCGGGACAGCTCAAAACGGTCGCCTTAATGGGGAACCAGCTCTCGGCTCTGGCGAGCGGAATGCTCCTGCTATACGGCACGTATCTGTTCTTGAACCGCGGGTTTCCCCGTCCCTGGGCCTACTTGGGGCTGCTGTCCGCCGCATATATCGTATTTATGGCCGGCATATCCTCCTCCATTCTTCATATCAGCCTTCCGATTTATCTGTTTCTCGGAGGGATTTATATGTGGACCGGCGTCATGTTTCTTCGCCATGAAAAACAGGCCGGAGAATCTTCTAAGTTCGTCGGTTCTTTGTTCGTGCTCTGGGGATTGCACAAGGCGAACTATCCGTTTGTGAGGCCCGTGCTCTGGCTTGCGCCATGGGGCTACATGCTGGCGGCGACTTTGGAATTTTTGATCGCGGTCGGTATGTTGATGGTCTATTTTCAGCGGGTGCGGCGGCAGGTGGCGGATAGTGAAGCGGATCTTCGCCGGGCCCAGAGCATCGCCCAGGTCGGTTCCTGGCGGTTCGACCCGGATGCCGGCACCGTCATTCCTTCTGAAGAAGCGCGCCGGATCTACGGGTTGTGGACTCGTGAATTGTCGATTCAGCAGGTGCAGACGATTCCCTTGCCCGAATACCGGCAGGCCTTGAACGCACATTTGAAGGGTCTTCTGGAGCGCGGAACGGCTTACGATATCGAGTTTCGCATTCGTCGCCCCACCGACGGGCAAATCCGCGATATTCATTCGGTGGCCGAGTACGACCCGGAACAGAAGATGGTGATCGGCACCATTCAGGACATCACCGAGCGCAAACAGGCCCTGGAAACCGTCCGCATCCATGAAGACAATCTCAAGACCCTGTTCAACGCCATCAATGAATCGGTCTGCCTTCTGGATCGGAACGGCACGTTGCTGGCGGTCAATAATACCTTTGCGGCCCGACTCGGGCAGGTTGCATCCGATTGCATCGGTCGTTCGGTGTACACTTTCCTGCCGGAAGCGGTGGCGGAGAATCGAAGGGCTTATAATGAAGAAATGGTTCGTACAGCCCGGCCCATGACCTTTGAAGACGAGCGGGCGGGACGATGGTATCATCACCGCGTCTTTCCCATACTGGACCCGGAAGGAGCGGTCGATCGGTTTGCGGTCTATGCCATGGACATCACCGAGAGCAAACAGAGAGAAGCCGACCGGCGGCGGTATGAAAAAGAACTGTTGAATCGAAATCAATTCATCGAAACCATTTTGGATCATCTGCCGATCGGACTGGCGGTCAATTATATCGAAGAAGGAGAGGCGGTCTACCTCAACCAAAAGTTTGAAGACATTTACGGATGGCCCCGGGAGGATATTCGAAACATTCAGGATTTCTTCATCAAGGTCCATCCGGACCCGGTCTACCGCGAAAAAATTCGAAGCCGAATCATCAAGGATATTCAATCCGGTGATCCCAAGCGAATGGAATGGGACAATATCGAAATAACCGCAAAGACCGGCGACAAAAGGATCGTATCCGCCAAGAACATTCCTCTGTATGAACAGAACCTCATGATCTCCACGGTTCAGGACATCACCGAACGAAAACAGCTGGAGGCCCGTCTTCAACAGGCCCAGAAGATGGAGGCGATCGGCAACCTGGCCGGCGGCATCGCCCATGACTTCAACAACCTGCTGTTTCCCATCCTCGGCATGTCGGAAATGCTTCTGGATGATCTGCCCCCCGGCAGCCCCGAATACGAAAACGCCCGGGAGATTCTGAAAGCCGGAAAGCGGGCCGGAGATCTCGTGAAACAGATTCTGGCCTTCAGCCGGCAGTCCGAAAACAAAAAGACGCCGGTTTCCATTCAGCAGATTTTAGATGAGGTGCTCAAGCTGGCCCGATCCACCATCCCGTCGGATATCGACATCTCGGCGGATATTGAAAACGACGGCGGCACGGTCATGGCCGACCCGACCCAACTGCATCAGATCGCCATGAACCTGATCACCAACGCCTACCACGCCGTGGCATCCGCCGGCGGCTGCATTACCGTTCGGTTGAAGGAGACGGCGCTGAAAGCGGACGAGTGCCCGACCCCTTTTCTCGAACCGGGGCCGTATGCGATGATGTCGGTCTCCGATACCGGCTGCGGGATCGACCCGGTAATGCTGGACAAGATCTTCGATCCCTATTTCACCACCAAAGAACAAGGCAAAGGCACCGGTCTGGGGCTGGCGGTGGTCTACGGCATCGTCAAGGAGTATCGCGGCGATATTCGGGTCGAGAGCGAGATGGGAAAGGGCACGACCTTCATGGTCTACCTGCCCCTGATGACGGACTCGATTGAAACCCAAACTCTGGAGTCCGGGGAGGAGGAGGTCACCGGCACCGAACGAATCCTGGTGGTGGATGATGAAGAGATGATCGTGAACCTGGAAACCCAGATGCTGGAACGTCTCGGGTACCAGGTCACGGCGCACACCGCCAGCAGGGCGGCGCTCGACGCCTTCAAGGCGAATCCGGACGCCTACGATCTGGTGATGACCGACATGACCATGCCGCACATGACCGGGGAGCGGTTGGCCGGGGCGATGAAGAGCGTTCGGCCGGATATCCCGGTCATCGTATGCACCGGCTTCAGCGAGCGCATCAGCCGAGACAACGCCGCGGCCATGGGCATCGACGGGTTTCTGATGAAGCCGATCGTCAAATCCGAATTGGCGGGGATTGTGCGGAAAGTGCTGGATTCTTTTCGCTCGAACGCACCCGGAATGGAATGAACCCTGTGGGAGTCACCCGGGTCGTGTTTCGGATTACTGCTTCCGTACCAGCCCCACCTGAAGCCCGAAGGGCGCGGCCAGTTTTTCCAGGGTCTTCAGGGTCGGGTTGCCCACGCCCCGCTCCAGATCGATCAGCACCCTGGGGGCCACGCCGGCCAGCTTCGCATACTCTACCTGGGTCAACCCGATGGATTTTCGCATCCTGCGGATCGTGTCCGGCAGACTGGTCAGACGGCCCTCGTCCAAATCATTGAAAAAGGCGCGCCGCCGGTCTCTACGGGGGGGTTTATGTTTATCGTCAGGCATCGCTTCTCACAGATAGGTCACTGGGCGATTCGGACGCCCTTCTGAACCTCTTTCGTTCCGTTCAATTCAAAGGAGGCGGCTTTATGCCAAACGCCATTCAGGAAAATGTCGATATCACATTTCATGCTATTATAATGACAACTTTTCAGTTACAGCACAAGAAAAATTGTCATTATAATATCAAAAAGGACGGAAACCGGGTGCATGCCTTCGGCTGACGGGGGTCACCTTCGTCAAGGCAGGTAATCCTCCCGGACCGGCGAAAACACTTCCACGGCGACGCTGTCCTCCAAGGCGGCGGCCTGGTGCTCCACATGACCGGCCACGCACCAGCTGTCACCGGCTTCCACGGTGCGGGTCTCCTCACCGATCGTCAATTGGAGCCGACCGGAAACCAAATAGCCGATCTGCTCATGGGGGTGGTTGTGGCGGGGGAGCAGGGCCCCCTTGCCGATCCTGAATTCGGCCATGAGCGTCTTTTTCCCATGGATCAGGGTTTTCAGCTGAATCTTGTCCAGAATCTCCCGGTAACCGTCGTCGCTTCGAATCGCAAACATCCGCCCCTCCTCAAAAAGAAATGATGGTGAAACAGGGGTCATCGTGTTCAACCGGAGTTACCCCTTTTCCGCAGAATTTTAAATCCCTCTTCCCGATCCTGCGCCATGACCGCGGAAGGCGCCATGCTGCCCCCTGTCACCCATACGAGATGGACGGCCCGGGCCATTTTGCTGTGAAGACCATGGGTTTTCAGATACCGTCGCCCATCCGCTTCGGAAAAGAGCCGGATCGGCCCGGCCAAACCGGCCGCGGCGGACGGCTCGGCAGCGAGGTTTTCCGAATCGGCCAAGAGGTATAGAAGGAGAAACAGTTCCTCATCCGGAACGGTGTAGACGCCGCTGATCAGCCGGTTCAGGGTTCTGCCCACAAATCCGGAAGGGGTCCCCACCGCCAGCCCGTCCGCGGCGGTCCGGTTGTCGATCCCGAAATCCTGCACCCGGATTCGGTCGTGGCGCTGCGTGATGAGACCGAGAAGCATGCAGGGAGAATGGACGGGTTCGGCGAACCAGCAGTGGACGTGGTCTTTGAACACCGTCTTCAGTCCGAAGGTGATCCCGCCGGGTCCGCCGCCCACGCCGCAGGGAAGATAGACAAACAGGGGATGGTCCCCATCCACCGGAATCCGCATCTCCGACAGCTGCCGTTTCAACCGAAGGGCCGCCACCGCATATCCCAGAAACAGATCGGTGGAATTTTCATCATCGATAAAGTGCATTCGCGGGTCGGCCTCGGCCTGTTTTCGGCCTGCCGCCACCGCATTGCTGTAATCCGATTCGTATTCGATGACGGTCACGCCTCTTTCGGCAAGGAGGTCCTTTTTCCACTGTTTGGCATCGGCGGACATATGGACCACCACCCTGAACCCGAGCCGCGCCCCCATGATCCCGATGCTCAGCCCCAGGTTCCCGGTGGAGCCCACGGCGATGCCGTATCCGGAGAAAAGGGACCGGAATTCGTCCTCGGCCAAAATCGCGTAATCATCTGCGAGCGTGATCCGCCGGTGCTCAAGGGCCAGGCTTTCCGCATGCTTCAGCACCTCGTAGATCCCGCCGCGGGCCTTGATGGACCCCGAAATCGGCAGCCGGCTGTCGCATTTGGCCAGCAGGCTGCCTTCCATCGCCTGTCCATAGACCGTTTCCAGCTTCTGCCGCATCCGCGGAATCTCGACCAGGGGCGATTCGATCATGCCCCGGTTATCCCCCGTTTCCGGAAACAACCCGGCGATCAGCGGCGCGAACCGGTTGAGCCGTGCTTCGGCATCCGCGATATCCGCCGCGGACAGCGGCAGGCCGGGTGCAGCCGCTTCGTAACGATCGTACATGGGATTGCACCACCAGACCGGTTCAAGCGACATGAGCCGTTCGATCAACGGGTGGTCTCTTTTCCATTCATGTATGGTTTTTCCGGCGACGATTTGGCTGCTCATTTGAAGAGGTTATGCCTCCCGCTCGGGGTTCATCACAGTCCATCCGGAAATCAGACGAATCAGAGTTCAAGACAATCCTTTGAATCAGGATAGCCAGGATGAGAAAGGATGTTCAGGATACTGCCGGGGCCATCCTGGATATCCTGTGCTTATCCTGGCCATCCTGATTCAAAATGATCACCCCAACGCCGCCAAAAACCGCCCGAATTCTCCCAGATCGGCCACCACCCGCTCATGGCAGTCCCGAATGCCGTCCGCCAATTCGGCGATTCGCGAAAACTGGAAATTGAACGTGTAGACATTTCGGACAACATGACGAAAGGCGCGATAATTTTCCAGGCATTCCTTGGTGGCTGGACGAATGACGGGCGGACGGATATCCGGGATCTCGGCTGACATCTGCATGAGAAGCCGCTTATGCCAGTCCGGACCGGACGGCAGATCGCCATCCAGACGGCGGGCGATGTCTTCGAAAATCCGCTCCACGCCGGTGTAGAATCCATGAAGGTTGAGCGCCACGCCGTCCAGATATCCATCGTCTCCGGTGGTTTTCGCCTTGGTCATCAACGATTCGACTCGCGACACCAGACGTTCCAGGTCGCCCTGCTCCTGTTTCATGCGACCGATCAATGCGGCATAAGGCGTCGTCATAGCCGAATCCCTTTCTTCTCGATTTTCTGAACGAGGCTTTCCGGCGCGGTTTCCATTCGGATGAGATCCACATCGAACGTATGGTCCAGATCCAATAAGCGCGAGACAACGCGATAATACGCCTTCTCATCCAGCCCCCGAACCGCCAGATCCAAATCCGAGCGTTCATCGAAGACGGAAGGTTCTTCGGACAGCGATCCGAACAGATAGACCGCTTCCACGCCATCTTCTATCTTCAGCAGATCGGCCGCCCGCCGGGCCGTCGTCATGGCCCGTTTCCGAAGTTCTTGTAAACGGGTCGCTCTTTCGGCCGATCTCCGGCGGGCGCTTTGGCGGTAAAATTCCATTTTTTCCTTGGGTATATCGGTCGGCACGGCTGTTCTCCTCAATTAGATATCTTTTCTGTAGTATATCGCAAATGGACCCTCATTTCAAAAGATTCCACAGGCGTCTCCCCCCATTTCGGCACTCCAATCCTCATTCTGCTGATCGAGCCCGAGGATTACAACAGCGGCGCGATCATCCGCGCCATTCTGGCCCGCCTTCGCGGCGAAAACCCGTATCCCCAATCCGCCCCGGAACCCGACGCCCCACAAACCGACCAACACGCCATCCCCCAACAACAAGCCCAAATCGCCCTCGCCGCCGACCTCTGCGCAAACCTGGACGAAGACGACACCGCCGTGGTCCATCTCTCCCTCCACCTCATCGAGCACCCGGAGGAGCTGGCGAAGATGATGGGTGGTGGAGAGTGAATCCCTATGATCAGGATTGAACCGGGATGGCCAGGATGAAAGCAGGATGATCAGGATGGTTCCCGGATATCCTGGCCATCCGTTTTCATCCCGGCAATCCTGATTCGAAACGGGATGGCCGGAATGCGCCAGGCCGGCAAGAAGATTCCGCGAGATGCCCTGATGCGCATCATTGACGAAATTGAACGATTGAGTGACGATTTGCATGGAGATGTGAAGCGGTTGCATACAAACAGGAGAACCCCACCACCTCAAATCCGGAATGTCATCCGGGTTCCGCAAGTTCCGTCAGGAAGACAGCAATTGCTGTAAAAACCGGTCGAAATCGGATAATTCGGCCCGTACTTCGGTGTGGATCGCATTGAATTTTTTCAGCAAAAATCTCAATTTATCCCAGTCGTAATCCAGTTCAAAATAGTATCGTGCAAAATGTCGAAATTTCAGCAATTCCAGCAGACCCTGGAATACATGGTCGCCGATCACCTTCGGCCGAACATCCTCGATATCCAAGGTCATCTTTTCCAGCAGCGAACGGTGCCACTGCTCTTTGTCCAGACTGTTTTCAAAGAATTTGGAAATCCGGAGAAAAACCGTTTCAAGGCAGGTGTAATAGTTGGTAAGCGCTTGCGTAACGATCATGGCTTCCCCAAGGCCAGGCGTTTCCGAGAGTTTTTGATCTTGAAATTCGATTATGAAATCTTCAATTCGGGAGAGCACGGACAAGGATTTGCTGATCTCCGCCCGCAGTGTTCGGACCTTGGATTCAAGATTCATAAATAATTTTACCTTTGAGGAGAATCAATTCCGCGAATTCCGGCTCGATCTTTTCCAGTTGGACGATATCCAATGAAAATCGTGTCAGGTCCATGGCATCGCCGAGCAAGGCGAAATACCTTTCCGCCTCCGAAATCCCTTCGACGGCGATATCGATATCCGAATTTTCATCAAATTTTTCCGGATGCAGCAGGGAACCCCACTGAACAATCTTTTTCGGGGAATACTTGTGGATGATCATTCTCACGATTTTGTCAAAATCATGAGCAGCCGCATTAAAACGGCCGCGCAATGCTTCTTTTTGTATCGCCTCGCGCTTTTGGAGGTTCTCTTTGATTTTATCGATGTTCAAAACAATCTTTTTCTCCATAAAACAAAACCGTTCGATGAACCGGCGAGGTGAAAGTTGTGAAGTGAAGCATCGAAAACGATTCGTGGGGAGTTCCCTTGGGAAAAAACACCGGATAGTTCATTTATGCCAGAGTCTTCATGAAATATCAAATTGCAATTCCTCGTCTTCTCATCCCAAAAGCAAAGCCCTAAACCCGCTTTCCCGAAATGATCGTCAGCAATCTGCAGCGTCAATCCGTTTCCCGCCATAAAGATGTTCATCAAGCTTTTCAGCCCAATCCGGCGGCCCATCGAGTTTCAAAGATCGGGCCGTTTCCAGAAATGACATCGGCGCCTGCTCATCCCGGGCATCCACGGAAATCCGAACGCGGGTATTGGGTTTGATAGCCACCGGCGTGACCGGGCAAAAAGCCTTGCCGTCAAACACAGCTTCTATGATCAAAGGCGTACGCGCTTCCATCCAATATAAATTTGAAAATTCATACTGTTATGTTGAAAACTCAACATAAGGATTGACGATTTTCAACCCATCGATGACTTGACCATGCTGCAGGTCTTCCGTGTAAAGAATGCTTGATCCGCCTGACAGGGCCGTTTCGATGATGAGGGCGTCCCAAAACGAAAACCCAAGGATCTGACATCGGTTGGCAGCCCCCAGGACATGTTCGATGTCGATCCGGACAACCGGAAACGTCGCAAAATGGCGGAGCGTTTGTTCCGCATCTTTGGCGGGTAGCGGTTCAGCCAATTGCCGCGTGACGGTTACATACCATTCCTGAAGAACCTGTGTGCTGATAATCATGCGCCCGCTTTGGGCCTCGCTTGCGAACAGGCTCCGGGACATTTCCTTCTTGTCCGGCGCATCCAGGTCGAAGAGATAAACAAGAATATTGGCGTCAAAAAAAGATCGCATCAGTCTCTTTCATACAGTTCATCCCTGCGCCATTTTCGATTTCCGCGCCTGGATCGGGATTTGCCCGATAATTCGATGATTTCACGCACTGCGATCGCCTGCTCGTTGCTCAGTCCGGCATACGATTCCAGATAGGCTTTCAGCAAAGAATTGACGGATGCGCCTTCCGAAAGGGCCCGCATCCGGGCCTTTTTCAGGGTTTCGTCATCGACCGATATGGTTAAATTCGCCATGGTTTTGCCCCCCTCAATAACTTGTGCTACACGATTTCAGTGTAGCACGGGGGCCGATCTTGTCAAGCCCGTGTCGCCATGAATGCTTTATGCCGCTGAAAATTTGTGATACAGCCCATTTTAAATGCTCTTTACATTCGCAAGGAGAACCGACATGGACCTGTCCAACCCTTTTGAAGACTTTCCCGTCATAGGAAACCGATCGCCCCGGGAAGCGGCCCGAATCTTGAGGGATCTGGGCGATGATGAAACGGCATCGGCCTTGGAATCGGGGGTCGATGAGGGCGTCAAGGCACCGGCAACCTTCGGCCGGAAATGCTGGTGGCCGTTCCAGGACAAACCCTGGCAGCACACGGCCCATGTTTTCGGGTATCTGGCCTCGGCGCCGCCCGGAGACGAAATGCTCCCCATCCGGCATGCCGGCAACATCGAGGCCGATGCCACGTTGAAGAACAGCCGGGTCAAGATTTCCCTGGATTGCCTGCGGGTGGCGGCCTATCCGGGAAACGGCCTCCATCATGTGTTGTTCGATTTTTACGCCCAGAATCAGGTGGCGGGCGGGGATGTGGAGCACTTGCATTTCAACGCCGCGTACCGGGCGCGGGAAGGGGAACGGGCCGCCATTATCGGTTTTCCCATTTTCATCGGCTTGAATGTCGGATCGGAGGGCGTGGCTTTCAAGTGTTTTACGGTCAACGTGAAAAACGATCAGGATGAGGCCCTCCTTGATTTCCTGGATTCCGACGTGTTCAAGGGCGGGCTTAAGCTCATAAAGACCGCCCAGCCAGCCATCGCGCCGCTGTCGGGCATGGCGGTGGGGCTGACCAAGTCCCTGGCCTCCAGACATAAGAACGTGCCGGTGCAAGACTTCTACATGGGTCTCGATTTCAGCAACATTTCGACCCGCGCCAAACTGGCCGAAGGGTCCTACATCGCCGTCCAGATTCCGGAGATGATGGAAACCATGTGGGATTGGATGGATTGGGTGTATCATCCGGGGACGGGGCAGATCGTGAACAAAGATGACAAACGAACTTTGATCCCGTACAATTATCTTGTGTTCAGTGTGAGCCGGTATGAAGGATAAACAATAACATGAATCGGGGAATTGGTGCATGGAAGCATTAAAAATAAAGAAGCATATAGATTCCAATGTGTTGAATTTATCCATACCCGAAACCATGATCGGTAAAGATATTGAAATCATACTTCTTGTGGAATCGGGCGATATCAAACCAAAACCTTCCACACCAAATCGGAAGCCCGGCTCGGCGAAGGGGATGATTACGATGGTGGATGAAACTGAAAAGGCGGTTGATGACAAGTATCAAAAGGTTCAGTCCAAAAGAGTCGTTCAGAGGGTTCAGGAAATAGTGAGAAAATATGTGGCGCCAGAGCGCAGCCTTGCCGATGAGCTAATACAAGACCGGCGCAAGGAGTCGGCGAATGAGTAACGCTGTTCTGGATGCTTCCGCCCTGCTTGCGCTGTTGAACGAAGAAACCGGTTCGGAAAAAGTTGAACGGTACATTCCCGGTGCAATCATTAATGCGGTGAATCTCTCTCAGGTTATCGGGAAATTGGCTGAAAGCGAAATGCCTGCCGGAGGATGACATCCATGAAGTGGTTGCCACGCTCGCATTGCACGTCATTCCTTCCTTTTGATACGATTTTGTCTTTCAAGGCGGGTTTTTTGTGTCCGATTACCCGAGATATGGGACTTTCCCTGGGAGACCGCGCCTGTCTTGCGACGGGAATGCTGATGAACCTTCCCGTGATCACATCCGATAAGATCTGGAGAGATACCGGATTGCCCGTCACCGTGATTCTGATCCGGTGACGTTGTTTTAAATCGCAGAGAGGGTATAAACACCAATTCTCGCTCCAAAATTAAATGGCGAAAGGAGACCCATGCACATTCTCCGTCTCACCCAGCACTCCACCGGCGAAAACAAATACAAAGTCGAAATCACCCTCGAAGGCGGCCAGTTCCGCCAGTCGGCCGTATCCGAATTCGCGTTCAGCCTCACCCCGCAGGATCAGGAAAGCATCCGCTGGTATCTGGAGGATTACCCGCTCTACCGGCATGATCCGGCGCCGAAAATTGCGGATCGGGTGGAAAAGCGGGAGGCGGAGATTGAG
>JAABSQ010000035.1 GCA_011390315.1 Desulfobacteraceae bacterium | reverse complement strand
GGGAAATTTCCCGGTAAACCATCCAGTCCCCGTCTATAGCCAACAGATGAACCTGAGAATAACTCCCCAGATCGGCCCGGTCGATGGTCACCGCCCCGTCGGCGCCGGGCGTGAGATTGGTGCGGAATACGGCGGCTTCCTGCAAAAAATCGATGTTGGAAAAACTGACCGCATCCCCCCGGGCGAACAATCCCCGGGGCGCGGACGCCGACCGCATGGGCGGAGGCGCCGCCTTCGCCATAAATTCTTCACCATCCCGGGCCTGATCCACGGCGGTTTCAGTCTTGCGAATGGACCAGGGGTTCAGCAGCAGTTCCGGTCGGGTCAGAAGATTTCCGGGAAACTTCGGAGCATATTTCCGCTCCAGGATGTAGCGGTATTCGTCTCCGATCCGCCGCCCGGAGAGGTATTCGGAAGCGGATCGGGACAGCCGGGTCTCATTCGGCGCCGGATCCCGAGAAATCAAAAGATTGCGGAAGATATCAAAAGCCGGCACAAATCGGGTGGCGATCAGGTGCAACCGGGCCTCCTCTCCGGCGTTGCCGATGCGGACCCGAATGGTTTTTTCATCCGTCTCGATGCCGTCGATCTGAAGCCCTTGGGTACCGCTCTGCGCCAGGATTCGGTGGTCCGAGAGCAGGAAATCCCCGGTGGCCTTTCCCGCGGTCACCCGAAGCCGAAAAAACGCACCCTCGTTATCGAGGCGGAGTTCATAATCTCCGGGGGCCAACCCGCTGATTTCCAGATATCCGTCGGCGATATTCAGCGCCGAGGTGTGATCCTCGGCGTATTCTCCCGCCCGAAGCTCTAAAAGACGGGGGCGCCGCCAAACCGGGTCGCTCGCCTCCCCCGGATCGGGAATTCGAAACGATGCACCGGCCCGGGCGTGAATCATTTCCGGATACCGATGCCGGTCCCGGGCGGGCCGCCAAGAATGAGTAATTCCGCCGGAATCGGAGGCCCGAAGATGGTCGATCTCGGCAAGCGGCCCCAACTGAATCCGCCCATTCGAATCGGTCTGAAGGGTGAGTTCGACCGGGTCCCTGAAATACCGGTGCTTGAGGCGGAGTTGCACCGGCCGCCCGGAGACGGACTCGCCGTTTTTGCCCCGGGCCTCCACCCGGTAACGGCCGTCTTCATGGGTCAGAAACAGGTCCCACACCGCCGGGGTGGCGTCGATTTCATTGACCTTGAAACCGGTCGAGACTCTCAGGTCTTCGGTTTTGCCGCGACTGATGTTGTCGATTTTGGCGGTCACTGAAAACTCGATGCGGGACAGGTTCTCGGGGACGGTAAAGGCGAAAACCGATTCCCGGTCCGTTTCCAGTTTAAAATCGGGAACCTCCCGGGTGGTGGACACCCCCTGCCGGTCATGGGAGGTCACCCCGAGACGGACCTCTTTCAGCAAGGAGACCGGTACGCCGTATCCGTTTACGGTCAACCGGGACCGAATCAGCACCTCGGCCTCCCGCCCGGGAATGAGCGATTCCCGGTTAAGATGGAAGCCGGCGGTGAATTCATAGGTTTCTTTGAGATGATGAAAGGTTTCCAGGGCCGCGAAATCCCCATCTTTGATGATCAGGGGCCGGATTCCCGGGTCGGTGCTGAAGGGCGCCGTGATGATGCCGTCTTCGTCGGGGCGGTATTCCCGGCCGCCGATCCATATAGAGGCTTTCGGCCGGCGCCGATTTTGTCCGTCCAGGACCACGAATTCATGACCGGCCGCCCCCATCCGGTTCAGTGTTCGAAGCGTCCCTTTTCGAACCAGGCACCGGCTGTTTTTGCCGTTGCCGATAAAATCGATGACGAATACGCCGGGATGGTCGAGCTGCGGAAACTCGAATTTCCGGCGCACCCGACGAAGGGGCGGCGTATCATAATGAACTGTCTCCTCCCGGGTGGCGGTGAGCCCGTCCAGATTGACGGCGGTGTCCACCTCCTTGGAATGCTCCCGATAGTAGTTGAAGCTGTTCAGTTCATATACCTTCACGATCAGGGTCTGCACGTTTTTAATCTCGAGATCCAGGGAAACCGGTGCATCCACCTCGAAGAAAGCGGGGTTGGCGGCGGGAAATTCCAGGTCCACCCGCTCCTGAAGGGCCCGGTACCGGTCGGGGTCCATCATGGAATACCACCGCTCCATATCCCCGAGGCCATGCAGGATCTTGGTCTCGGCGAAGAGCGCCTTCAGATAGTCGTCCCGTAGGTACTTGGCGAAGGGGCGGTAATCTTCGGCCTCCACAAAAAAATGCGTGAGGTAA
Organism: Desulfobacteraceae bacterium; assembly: GCA_011390315.1. GTDB lineage: Bacteria > Desulfobacterota > Desulfobacteria > Desulfobacterales > Desulfococcaceae > JAABSQ01. The sequence goes on along the minus strand of JAABSQ010000035.1, from coordinate 652 downwards.
TCCCGCACCAATCCCTCGTCCTCCTGAACCGGGTCCAGTTGAACGGCCGAGTGAAAATGGGCGCCCACATCCACCCGAAGCCCCCGAAACTCCCGCCGATTGAGGTAATCGGAATCCATATAGGGGACGTTTCTGGGGATGGCCAGGTACCGCAGAAACAGCTCCCGGTCGTATTCCCCCCGGCTGCGGGTGAAATCGAGCAGATGGTACAGCACAAAGGCCTTCAGCCCATTGTGAACCGGGGGCAGCGGCTGGGTGAATTTCCACAGGCGGTCCAGGTAGGCTTTCCGGGCCGCCGGATCATATCGGATATCGGTATCCGCGTTCGGCGCCAGCCGGGCCAGGTAGGTGGAAACGAACTCGGGATGCTCCAGCAGGGCGGGCATCCGTTCGAGGCAGGCGTCCAATTGGGAGATCAACATCCGCCGGTGTATCCCCAAGGACCCGAACCCACCGGAATGCTTGTATTTCAGGTCCGCCGTCACCAGTTCCGCCAGATCGGGGCGAAGGGGCCACTCCAGGCGGCTGAGCAGGTCCCGGCGACGGTCCGGATTGAGCCGGTCCCCCGAAAGCAGATCCAGCCCCGCAGGTTCAAACCCCTGAAGGTTTTCATACCGCGACAGGGCGATCTCCATCAACCGGGGAATCCCGA
>JAABSQ010000034.1 GCA_011390315.1 Desulfobacteraceae bacterium | reverse complement strand
GGGCCACCGGATCATCAGACTTTTCACCCGGCGCCTGTCGCCGGTGATCGAAGTGAAGATTCAGCTCCCGGCGAATATGGTCCAGGGATTTGCCGGGGCTTCGGCGGTACTCCAGAAGGGCCTGGCGGTTTAGAATCTCCTTGATCGAATCGGTGTATCCGCGCCGCTTGATCCAGGCCGAGGTCAGCTCCCGGACCTGATCCAAATCCCCGGTATGCTGGGCATGAAGGCAGTGGTAAAAATAGTACTCGTCGGTTCCCGGAATCAACCGCTCCAGGATCTTGGACCGATCCTCGGCCAGGCTGAAATCTTCGATAAAACCGATCTCCTTTCCGTCCACTCGGGAGACGGTCAAGATCATCCAGATCGCCAGAAATCCGATCAGCCAGGCTTTCATCATGGGGCTCCCTCTCTCGTTATCTCATAGGGGTCAACACCGGCTCTGGTCATCGTTTCAGCCAAGCCTGAATGATTGGCCGAAACGGTGAGCATGCCTCGACAGCATACCCCTTTTTCCCGAGTCGATAAACAGGTAATTTATTAAAATATCAGATCTGTGGACCGGGAGGTCGACCGAGGCGCCGATTCGAAAACCGTCGTCTTTTGGCTTGACGCGCCCCGTTGATCTGATTATAAAGGACATTTTATGGATTATGGCCCCTTTTCGTTCATTTCTTACCAAAACTCAATACAAACAAAGGAGCAAACAATGAACCGATTCGGTAATGTGTTGATAACGGCGGCGGCTGTGCTGGTACTCGTTTTCGGCGTCTCCGGTATGGCGGCGGCCCAGGAGGGTCCCATCAAGGTCGGGGTGGCCGGGGCCCACAGCGGAGATCTCGCCTCCTACGGCATTCCCACCGTCCGTGCCGCCACCCTGGTGGTGGAAGAGCGGAATGAACAGTTCGGAGGCATCGACGGCAAAAAAATCGAACTGCTGGTGGAAGACGATGTCTGCAAGCCCGAAATCGCCACCAACACCGCCACCAAACTGGTCTCCGACGGCGCCCACGTAGTGATCGGCCATATCTGCAGCGGCGCGACCAAGGCGGCCCTCGGCATCTATAATGACCAAAAGCTGGTTACCATGTCCCCTTCCGCCACCAACCCGGCCCTGACCCAGAGCGGGGATTACCCCAATTTTTACCGTACCATCGCCTCGGATGACGCCCAGGCCCGGTTGCAGGTCGATTACGCTCTGAAAGAAATGGGGCTCAAAAAACTGGCGGTCATCCATGACAAAGGCGACTACGGCAAAGGCCTGGCCGAATTCGCCAAAAAATTCATCGAAGACGAAGAAAACGCCGAGGTGGTTCTCTATGAAGGCGTCACCCCGGGCGCCGTAGACTACTCCGCCGTGGTCCAGAAGGTCAAACGGTCCGATGCCGACGGCGTCATCTTCGGCGGCTACCATCCCGAAGCCTCCAAGATCGTGATGCAGATGCGCAAAAAGAAGATGGACATCCCCTTCATCTCCGATGACGGGGTCAAGGACGACACCTTCATCAAGGTGGCCGGTGAATACGCCGAAGGCGTGTACGCCACCGGACCCAGAGACACCTCCAAAAACCCCATCGCCAAGAAGGCGGTCGAACAGCATAAAGCCAAATACGGCGAAGATCCAGGCGCCTTCTTTCTGAACGCCTATGCCGCGGCCATGGCCCTGCTCAACGCGATCGACGTCGCGGGAAGCACCGATTACGACGGCATCACCAAGGCGCTTCAGTCCGAGTTTGTGGCCACCCCGCTGGGCATCATCCGTTTTGATGAACGGGGAGACGCCATCGGCATCGGCTTTTCCATGTACCAGGTCCAGAACGGAAAATATGTCGAACTGGAAGAATAATTTGTCGATATGAATCCATCCGTCAGGGGACAGGCATCCGTGTCTGCCCCCTGATTTTTTTGGCATCGTTTCAACCCTGTTTCGCCCGGACGGGCCGCGCCTACCGGGTATCACCCACACTCTTCGGTACATCACAATGGACTGGGAATATTTTTTTGAACTGTTGCTGGGCGGATTGACCCGGGGGTCCATCTACGCCTTGATCGCCCTCGGCTATACCATGGTCTACGGCATCATCGAACTGATCAATTTCGCCCATGGTGAAATCTATATGATCGGGGCCTTTACCGCGCTGATCGCCGCCAACGTCCTGACCATGCTGGGCATGAACGAGCTGGCCGTGCTGGTCCTGGCCTCGGTCGTGGCGATCCTCTACTCAGCGGCCTACGGGTTCACCGTGGAAAAGATCGCCTACAAGCCGCTGCGCCAGGCCCCGCGGCTGTCGCCGCTGATCAGCGCCATCGGTATGTCCATCTTTTTGCAGAACTATGTCCTTCTGGCCCAGACCTCGGATTTTCTGCCTTTTCCCAGCCTCATCCCCGAACTCGAATTCATGGAGCCGATCGCCCACATCATCAGTTCCGCGGAGGTGATCATCATTCTGACCACGGCGGTGGTGATGATCCTTCTGACCCTGCTGATCAAATACACCCGCATCGGCAAGGCCATGCGGGCCACGGCCCAGGACCGCAGCATGGCCATGTTGGTGGGGGTCAACGTCAACCGGGTCATCTCGACCACTTTCGTGATCGGGTCGGCCCTGGCCGCGGTAGGCGGGGTGTTGATCGCATCCCACATCGGCATGATCAATTTCTACATCGGCTTTATCGCGGGGATCAAAGCCTTTACCGCGGCGGTGCTCGGCGGCATCGGGTCGATCCCCGGAGCGGTGCTCGGCGGCATGGTTCTGGGATGGACCGAAAGCTTCGCCACCGGGTATGTCTCCAGCGATTACGAGGACGTCTTCGCCTTCGCGCTCCTGGTAATCATTCTGATTTTCCGGCCCGCCGGCATCCTGGGCCGATCCACCACCCAAAAGGTGTAAAACAGCCGACACCGACATTTTTTCAAGATCATGAAAATTCAAGATATTAAAGAATCCTTCTTTATCGCAGCCTGGTTTATTCTGCTGACTTTTCCCATCATGGTGATCCAGGTCAACCCCATCGAAAACATTATCGAATGGCGATGGTGGAACCTGATCCTGGTGGGCGCGGGCAGTTTCATGCTCTCCTTTGTCTGGCGGTACCTGATGAACCGAAAGGCGGGGCAAAAGCGCAAGGAATCGGAAGATGCCGAAGACATTCCCCTGACCCAGCGGCTTCTCAGAAATCCGAGGTTCTTTGTGCCGGCCCTGATCGTGCTGGGAGTCTTCGTCTTCGCCTTCCCGTTTCTGTTTTCAGCCTATCAGATCAATATCATGACCACCGCCCTGATCTATGTGGTATTGGGGCTGGGGCTCAATATCGTGGTGGGCCTGGCCGGCCTTCTGGATCTGGGCTATGTGGCCTTCTATGCGGTGGGGGCCTACAGCTATGCCCTGCTGAACCACCATTTCGGGCTGGGGTTCTGGACGGTGCTTCCCGTCGGCGCCTTCATGGGCGCAATGTTCGGGGTGCTTCTCGGGTTTCCGGTGCTGCGGCTTCGGGGTGACTACCTGGCCATCGTGACCCTCGGATTCGGAGAAATCATTCGACTGATTCTCGAAAACTGGAATGCGTTTTCCTTCGGCCCCAGCGGCATCGCCAATATTCCCCGGCCCGGGTTTTTCGGGGTCGATTTCTCCCTGGAGGCCTCCTCCCGCTACCTCTATTTTCTGATGATCGCCATGGCCCTGTTCACCATCTTCGTGGTCAACCGGCTCCAGAATTCCCGCATCGGCCGGGCCTGGATCGCTCTTCGGGAGGATGAAATCGCCTGCCAGGCCATGGGCATCGACAAAACCAAAACCAAGCTCACCGCCTTCGCCCTGGGCGCCACCTGGGCCGGCATGGTCGGGGTCATGTTCGCAGCCAAAACCACCTTCATCAATCCGGCCAGTTTCACCTTCCTGGAGTCGGCCATTATCCTGTCCATCGTGGTGCTGGGCGGAATGGGCTCCATCGTGGGCGTGATCATCGGGGCCCTGGTGCTGATCCTGCTGCCGGAATATCTGCGGGCCTTCTCCGAATACCGAATGCTGCTCTTCGGCGCCATCATGGTGATCATGATGGTCTTCCGTCCCCAGGGGATCATCAGCGGAGTGCGTCGAACCTATCAATTCAAGGGGAAAGGCGACAAAGCCGTCAAAACCCGGGAGACGGTGAAACAGCCCGCCCCGACGACGGACCACTCCTGAGAGAAGGCGACGGAAAGATGGAACCGATACTCGAAGTGAAAGACCTGACCATGGATTTCGGGGGCCTGCGGGCCCTCGACCACCTGGACCTGGAAATCGACAGGGGCGAGATCGCGGCCCTGATCGGCCCCAACGGCGCCGGAAAAACCACCTTTTTCAACTGCATCACCGGCATCTATATCCCCACCCGAGGGGATGTGGTCATCTCCCCCCCGGGCAAGAAACGGGAGCGGATCAACGGCTTGAAACCCAACCATGTCACCGAACGGGGCATGGCCCGCACTTTTCAGAATATTCGCCTCTTTCCCAGCATGACCGTTCTGGAAAACGTCATGATCGGCCGGCATTGCCGCACCCGCAGCGGCATCGCCGGGGCCGTTTTTCGAGGGCCGGGGACCCGGGAAGAGGAGCAGGCGGTGGTGGACAAAAGCTATGAAATCCTGGAAAAGATGGGGCTCAGCCGGTTCGTGAACGAACTGGCCCGAAACCTGCCCTACGGGGCCCAGAGGCGGCTGGAAATCGCCCGGGCCATGGCCACCGAGCCGTTTCTCATCCTCCTGGACGAACCGGCCGCCGGCATGAACCCCCAGGAAACCTATGAACTGGATCAACTGATCCTGCGGATTCGGGATGAGGAAGGGATTTCGCTTCTGCTGATCGAACACGACATGCAGCTGGTCATGAGCCTCTCGGACCGCATCTTCGTCATGGATTACGGCAAGAAGATCGCCCAGGGGACCCCCGAGGAAATCAAGAACAATCCGGTGGTGATCAAGGCCTATCTCGGGGAGGAGATCGATGCTTAAACTGTCCAATGTCGAAAGCTATTACGGCAATATTCGGGCCCTCAAGGGGATCGACATCGAGATCTCCGAGGGAGAGATCATCACCCTGATCGGCGCCAACGGCGCCGGAAAAACCACCACCCTGATGTCCATCTGCGGGGTGGTGCCGCCCCGACACGGGGAAATCCTGTTTATGGGCCGCCCCATCCACGAGATGAGCCCCGACCGGATCGTGGCTCTGGGCATCAGCCAGGTCCCCGAGGGCCGCCGCATCTTTCCCTTTCTCACCGTCACCGAAAATCTGGACATGGGCGCCTTTCTTCGCAAAGACAAGGACGGCATCAAGAAAGACATCGAGTACATCTATGAACTCTTCCCGATCCTGGCCGAACGCCGCAACCAGGCGGGCGGCACCCTGAGCGGCGGCGAACAGCAGATGCTGGCCATCTCCCGGGCCCTGATGGCACGGCCCAAGCTCCTGCTCATGGACGAACCCTCCCTGGGCCTGGCCCCTCTGGTGATACGGCGGATCTTCGGCATCATCGAGAAGATCAACACCGAAAACCGGACCACCATCTTTCTGGTCGAACAGAACGCCAATCTGGCCCTTAAAGTAGCCCATCGGGGCTATGTCATGGAAAACGGCCGCGTTATTCTGTCAGACGCCGCCCAAAACCTGCTGTCCAACGAACAGGTCAAAAAGGCCTATCTCGGAGTGTAAGCCTTCAACATTTTCCCTCAAATCCGGCTTTGATCATCGTTTCGGCCAGCCCTGAATAATCGAGAGGCCGAAAACGGTGATCTCGGGCTCAAATTCTTTTCAGCAGCCGATTGGCATCGCTCTTTTGCACCGCCGCATCAAAGGCCGCCATGGTGTCGGACAGGGCCTGAAGTTCCGGGGATTCGGGGATGGGGATATTTTCATTGCCGCGGTGCTCCAGGGCGTCCAGAATGTATTTGACCGTCAAAAGGTCGGTGTCCCGGGCCGGTTGATAGCCGGTCTCGTCTCCGTTGTCATCCTCGTTGAGTCGAACCTCCGACAGAATGCCGGCCTCCACCAGCCGCTCCAGAATCTTCTGGACCCGCTTATGGGGAATCTCCAGATCGTCGGCGATTTGCCGGTCCGATGTCCGGCCGTCCCCGTCGACGAACTGTTTGACCAGATAGTGGGTGATATAGAGCGACAACAATTTGTCCCGGGCCGGGCTGATGTCGCGAAACACCGGTTCGTATTCGTAAGACCTGGCGCTCTGAGAAACCGCCGAAACAACCCCGCCGAACAGAACGATCAGCCAGCTTAAATCGATCCAAATCAGAAAAAGTGGAAATGCCGCGAAACTGCCGTATACGGCATTGTACTGAGACACCCCCACCTGAAAATTGATGTAGAGAAACTGGGCGATCTGATAAATAGATCCGGCGATCACCCCGGCCAATGCCGCGGAGGAAAATTGAACCTTGGTGTGGGGCATCACCATATAGATCATGGTAAACAGAATCCAGCTCAATACATAGGGGGTCCACCTGAAAAAGAATAGAATGACCGGCCCGAATATCTCCAGAAACGCCACCTGTTCGGTAAAATAAATCAACTGGGTTTTCAGAAAAACGGCGGCACTGCCGGACATGATCAAAAAGATAGGCGCAACAAACATGATGGACAGATAATCGCTTACTTTGCGGATGAGGGACCGGGGCCGGTTCACCTCCCAGATGGCGTTGAGCGCCATTTCAAACTGCCCCAGCACCCGAATCACCGCCCAGAAAAGAACGATGATGCCGATACCGGCGATCAGGCCCCCCTGGGTGTTCTCCAGCAGTTTTTCGGCAAAATCGATCACCTGCTGCACCGCCTCCTCCTGGCCCGGCATATTCTCCAGCAGGGCGGACCGCAGCATTTTTTTAAATCCGAACCCCGAGGCGATGCCGAAGGCCAGGGCGGCGATGGGCACCACCGAAAGCAGCGTGAAATAGGTCAAGGCCGAGGCCCGGACCACGCAATCGTTGGCATTGAACTTCTTTACCGTGACCAGAAAAAGCCGCACCACTCGGATCAGGACCGATTTGGGCGGATCGTAGGCTTCCGGACGGGCGGTCCAGATATCTTTCTTGAGAAACCGAATGGAATCCGCCCATATTTTGCGAATAATATCGAATATCCGCACAGCTCGGCTTTTCTTCTCTTGGGAGGAATCTTCCGTCTTGTTTTCCATTTCACAGCTCCCGTTTGAATTTCTTGGCCGTAAAGCCGAATTCTTGAATGGCGGTTATTATGTGAAAAATGGCTCGTTTTTTCAATGCTTTTCTGAAGCGCCGCCGTCGATCTCGCCTTGATTCGAGACCGAAAGCAGGATATATAAAGGCTCATGTTCACCGGAACCGCCCATATTCATTTAAAAAAAGAGGTCTACCACCTGAAAAGGGAAAACAATGTTCGACGTCGGCACGCCATCACTTTTTCCTGCCTGGGGAAATTGTGCTCCACCGACGACGCGGATCTTTGCCGCTGGAAGTCCCGCCTCGAAGATCTGCTCTGCGGCGCACTCACACACCGGCCTCTCACCGGACCGCCCCTGATCATCGGTCTGGCGGAGTCGGGGATTATTCCCTCCGCCCTGTTCCATCAAATCCTCGGCAAAATGGACATCCAGGCCGGCTGGATCTGCTCCACCCGACGGCCCGCCTGCGGCATTCGGTTCGTCGAAAGCCACTCTCACGGACCCGAGCACATTCTTCCCTTTCCGCCGGGTCGACCCGGTGAACTCTGGTTTGTGGAAGACGAAATCACCACCGGCCGCACCCTGCTTCATCTTTCTATAAGCCTGTGCCGCCGCCTCCATCTGAAACGGGTGCGGTATTTCGCATTCCTGGATACCCGGGCTGCGCACCACCACATCCGGTTTCGGACGCTTCTGCGAAAACACGGGATTGTCTTTTCAACCCACACCCTGTTTCCCGCCGTCCCCCCTTCCTGGAAGGCGATGGTCGAACCCGGGGATGAAAAGGACAGCTTTCCCGCAATAGAATCCGCCGATTCCGTCATCAGATCTGAACCGGAGATCGGGTGGCATTTGCCCCGGCTGCGCCCCGGGCTTCGAAACCAGCCGCCGCCTGCGGTGAGACCGGAACCTCGAAACAGATCCGGTCCGCGACGCCTCACCGGTTCTCTTCTGGCGGTGGGCGAAGCCGTGGATCTGGCCCTGCCCCTGATTCAGGTCAACCCCGATCTTCATCTTCGCCATATTACCCTGAGTCCGTGGGAAATCGACAGGAAATACATTTTCAACCGCGTGGACATTCCGGGCGGATACTACCTCTACAATCCCCAGTCGCTTCAACCGCCGCTTCACTTGCTCTATGATCCCATCGACGCATCGGTGGGCGAAGCGGCCGCCGGTCTTTTGTCCGAAGCGGGCTATGCGGTGAACATTCTGAAGATCACCGGCGATCATCCTTCACCCGAATCATGACCATATTCGAAGCGACCCATCCCCGGAACCTATGGGGCCAGACCGTCTATATACAACCGCGCAAAGAGATCGACCCGTATCGGGACCGGGAATATTTCCGCCCATTGAACCGGGCGTATACCGGAGATGACACCTTCTGGTCGGTCCCCTCTCCGGAGCCTGAACTGGACGACCGATTCTGGAATCTGGTCAAATCCCGTCTGAATGATCCGGCGGTTCGAACCGCGGCCAAAC
>JAABSQ010000032.1 GCA_011390315.1 Desulfobacteraceae bacterium | reverse complement strand
AGTTGAAGCAGCGCCAGGATATGCTTGCGGCTGCCCTCTCGCTTTTCTCGGAGAAAGGGTATCACAACGTCTCCATCCAGGAGATCGCCAAAAACGCCGAGTTTGCGATCGGTACGCTGTACAAGTTTTTCCAGAACAAAGAGGCGCTTTATCGGGCGCTGGTCCTCGAACAGTCTGAAAAATTTCACAAAGCATTGATATCTGCATTGGATGGGCCGGACGATGAAATAGAAATCCTGCGGAATTATATTCAGACCAAAAACGACCTGTTTTGTGAAAACCTTCAGTTTATCCGGCTATACATCGCCGAGAACAGAGGAGTCAGTTATACCCTGCGAGAGGGATTCGATGAAGGAATACGAAAACAGTATAACCAGGTCCTGGAAAAACTAGCCTCGGCCATCGACCGCGGCATGAGAAAGAAGCGCTTCAAAAATATTGCCGATCCTTTCGGTATCGCCGTGGCCATCGACAGCACGGTCAATTCTTTCCACCTCCTCTGGCTGGATACTCCTGAAAAATACCCCTATCCGGAAGACCCGGATGCTGTGTTGAACATTTTTTTTAAAGGACTGGTCGGCTCCTGAAAAGGCTTTTTAATGAGATTTCATCTAAGGACTATTTTGATTTTTTCGTGCGTTGCTCTACTTTGGGCCTGTGCTGACCAGACTTCGGAAGGCAGACAGGGCGGGGACGCCGGATCCGATGCCGCACAGCCCCCGCCCGAGGTCGGATACATCACCGTCCGTCCCCGCCGGATCGCGCTGACAAACGAGCTGCCCGGCCGGGTAAAAGCCTACCGGACCGCTGAAATCAGGCCCCAGGTCAGCGGTATTATTGAATCCCGACTGTTCGAAGAAGGCAGTTTGGTTGAAGCGGGCCGGCAGCTCTATCAAATCGATCCGGCCCGCTATGAGGCGGAATACCAACGCGCCAAGGCAAACCTGCAGGATGCCGAAGCCGAGCTCCAAAACGCCGCTTCCCTGGCGCGCCGGTACGAACGCCTGATCGATGCCAAGGCGGTGAGCGCGCAGGAATATGATAAAGCCGTCGCCGGTCTCGAAAAGGCCAAGGCTGCGGTAGCGCTGGCCGAGGCTGAGGTGCGAACCTCGAAAATCAATCTCGATTACACGAAGGTCTATGCGCCGATCAGCGGCTATATCGGTCCCTCGAGCGTGACGGAAGGGGCGCTGGTCACCGCCCAGCAGGAGACCGCTCTTGCCACGATCCGTCAGCTCGACCCGGTCTATGTCGATCTGTCTCAATCCGCCGCCGAAGCCCGGCAAATACAGGAACGGCTGATGACGGACCGCATGGCGGGAAACACCCGAAAAGAATACAAGGTGTTTTTGCTGCTCGGCAATACGGGGGAAACCTATCCGCATGAAGGCACACTGGATGCCACCGATCTTTTTGTCGACCGGCAGACCGGGACCATTCGCCTGCGCTCGGTTTTTCCCAACCCGAACATCGTGCTCCTGCCCGGTCTGTTCGTTCGCGCCTCCATGGAACTGGCGGGAGACACGGAGACCATTGTCATACCGCAAAAGAGCGTCATCATTGAACCCGACGGGACAACCTCCGTCTGGCTGATCGGCGAGAACAGCAAGGTGGAAAAGAGGGATATCCGGACCGGCGCCCCCTATAAGAACAACTGGGTCGTTCTGGAAGGCCTCGAGACCGGCGACCGGGTGATTGTCGAGGGAACCATGAATTTGCGCGAAGGGGCCGAGGTCAAGCCGATGAAGCTGGAAACCGCGGATGTCACGGCCCCCCAAACCGAAGGCGGTGTTGAATAATGCTGTCCAGGTTTTTTATCAACCGGCCGATTTTTGCCTGGGTGATCGCCCTGTTCATCATGGGGGCGGGCGCAGTCTCCATTTTTCTGCTGCCGATCGAGCAGTATCCGACGATTGCCGCCCCGACGGTGGTGGTTTCAGCAAGATACCCCGGCGCATCGGCGCAGACCCTGGAAAATACCGTCACCCAGGTAATCGAACAGAACCTGACAGGGATCGACAACCTGCGGTATATTCAATCGACCAGTTCCTCCACCGGGCAGGCGAGCGTCACCCTGACATTTGAACCGGGCACGGATCCGGATATCGCCCAGGTTCAAACCCAGAACAAAGTCTCGCAGGCGGAAGCCGCCCTGCCTGCGGCGGTGCAGCAGCAGGGGGTTTCGGTCCGAAAATCCGGCGGCAGTTTTGCGTTGATCGTCGCATTTTTTGCAGAAAACGGCGCCATCGATCGATACGATATTTCCGATTTTATCGCTTCCACGCTGGTGGAACCCCTGAGCCGGGTCGACGGCGTCGGGGAGATCCGGGCCTTCGGTCCCGAACATGCCATGCGGATATGGCTCGATCCGTCCGCCATGAACAACTATAAAATTACGACCCTGGATGTGATCGACGCCGTCAGAGAGCAGAATGTGCAGCTGGCGACAGGAGAGATCGGGGGGGCGCCGAGTGTCGAGGGACAGCAGATCAATGCGACGATCACGGTGCAGTCCCTTCTCGAGACTCCGGAAGAATTCGAGCGGATTCTGCTGCGGGTCGGCTCCGACGGATCGAAAGTGACGCTGGGGGATGTCGCCCGTATCGAAATCGGCGCGGAGAGCTATCGGGTGATCGGCAGATTCAATCGAAAACCGGCCGCCGGTGTGGCGATTCAGCTGGCCCCCGGCGCCAATGCGCTGGAGACCATACAGGCGGTCAAGGAGCGAGTGGAAGAATTCCGCCCTATTTTTCCCGAGGGAGTCGAAACCGCCTATCCGATTGACGTTTCCCCCTTCATTCAAACATCCATCTTCGGCGTACTCGAAACCCTCGGCATGGCCATGATCCTGGTCGTCCTGGTGATTTTTGTTTTCCTTCAAACCGTTCGGGCCACCTTCATTCCGGCGGTCGCCATTCCGGTGGTGCTTCTGGGGACCTTCGCCTGCTTGTGGGCCCTCGGCTATTCCATCAATATCCTCACCCTGTTTGCCCTGGTTCTGGCGATCGGCATGCTGGTGGATGACGCGATCGTGGTCACCGAGAATGTCGAACGTAAACTGGAAGAGGACGAGGCATTGACACCCCGGCAGGCCGCCTTTCGTGCAATGAAAGAGATTTCGGGCGCACTGCTCGGCACCACGGTGGTGCTCTGGGCGGTTTTCCTGCCCATGAGCTTTTTTCAAGGGGCCACGGGAGCCATCTACCGGCAGTTTTCGATTACCATCTCGGCGGCCATGGGGCTTTCCCTGTTCATCGCGCTCAGTCTGTCGCCCGCTCTCTGCGCCATCGTTCTGATACCCGGCAGGAGCCAGAAAAGCTCCGGGCTGTTTGGTCTCTTCAATCGGGGATATGCAAAAACGCAGTCCGGCCACCAACACCTTTTGGAGAAGCTCCTGAAGAGCCGGATCATTTTACCCTTTATTTTTATTTTTCTCGTGTCGGTCTGCGTAATCCTGTTCTTTCGTATTCCCAGCTCCTTCCTGCCCGATGAGGATCAGGGCCGCATGTTCGTTCTGATCGACGGCCCGCCGAGTGCAACATTGCAGCTCACGCTGGATAAAGTCCGACAGGTCGAAGATTTCTTTCTGGAGGAGGCCGGTGATGCCGTCGCCGGAATGTTTGCCGCCGCCGGGTTCAGTTTTGCCGGAAACGGTCAGAATGTGGGCGCCGCGTTTGTGAACCTGAAGGAGTGGGAGAAAAGGGGCGAGGAAAGCAGCGTGTTCAAAATCCAGCAAAAAGCAAGGCGGCAGCTTTCCGGCATACGGGATGCGCGGATCATTCCCATTGTTCCGCCGCCGGTTTCCGCTCTCGGCAATGCCGGCGGGTTTGAATTTCAGATGGTCGATCGGACGGGCCTTGGAAACGAGGCCCTGTCGAATGCGATGCGGCAATTGCTGGAAAAGGCCAACAGCAGCCCCCTGCTGTCACAGGTCCGCTACAACGGGCTCTCCGACAGCCCCCAGTATAATCTGGATATCGATGCCGTGAAGGCGAAGGCCCTGGGCGTACCGATTTCGACCATCAATCAGACCCTCGGCACGGCCCTGGGGGGCGCCTATGTGAACGATTTTCTGGAGGATGGCCGTGTGAAACGGGTGTACGTGCAGGCGGATGCCCCCTATCGAATGCTGCCCACCGATATCGATCGCTGGTACGTGCGCAATGATACCGGCGGCATGGCGCCGCTGGCGGAATTCGGTTCCGGCGGCTGGACCTACGGCCCCCCCCAGCTGACCCGATTCGACGGGAATTCATCCCTCGAAATTCAAGGATCACCGGCCGAGGGCGTCAGCTCCGGAGAGGCGCTGCAGGAGATAGCGAACCTGGCGCAAAATCTGCCGGAGGGTATCGGCATCCAATGGACCGGCATCTCTTACGAAGAACGGCAGGCCGGCAATCAGGCGTTTTATCTTTATGCCATTTCCGTGGCGGCGGTTTTTCTGGCACTGGCGGCGCTGTATGAGAGCTGGGCGATTCCGATGGCGATTCTGCTGATCGTGCCCTTTGGTGTTTTCGGGGCGCTGATGACCACCTGGCTGACTGGACAGGCCAATGATGTCTATTTTCAGGTGGGCCTGCTGATGACCATCGGGCTGGCGGCCAAGAATGCGATTCTGATCGTCGAATTTGCAAAAAACAATTTCGAGGAAGGCATGAGCGCTTACGATGCCGCCATGCATTCGGCAAAAAAGCGTCTGCGCCCCATCCTGATGACCTCGATGACCTTTATCCTGGGGGTCATGCCGCTGGCCTTCGCCTCCGGTCCGGGTTCCGGCGCCCAAAACGCGATCAGCATCGGCGTACTCGGCGGAATCACCGCCACCACCCTGTTTGTCGTCTTTTATGCGCCGTTCTTTTTCATCTGGGTGTATCGGCTGTTGAAAGTGAAAGCCGCCGGGCAGGACCGGCAAACCCGGGATGGGGATGAGCAGGCGTATGCATCCGCCGATGATTAAGCCACATTGCTGAAACAGGGATGGTTTTGCGCTTCTGACCGGGTGCATTCCGATCAGCAATTGTCATACATTCTGATAATCTCGCCGGTTCCTTTTCCCTCCACGCTTTTGACGTAGCCGTTGACGACCTTCCACATGGGAATGGGATTGTGGCCGGGGAAATAGGCTTCGTATTTGTCCACGGCGTCTTCCACCAGTCCCGAGGACACCACATTGATTCGAAGGCCGTTTTTCAATTCCAGGGCCGCGGCTTTGACGAAGCTGTGGATGGCGCCGTTCACCATGGCGGCGCTGGTGGTGAACTCGACGGGATGGTCGGCCAGGATGCCGGTGGATAAAGTGAAAGAGCCGCCGGGATTCAGGAACCTTTGTCCGATTCTCACCATATTGACCTGCCCCATCAG